>JABFXB010000057.1 GCA_013361975.1 Dermatophilaceae bacterium | reverse complement strand
GCCGGCGAGACCCGCAAGGTCCGACTGATCGGCATCGACACCCCGGAGATCGGCCAGTGCGGCTACTCCGAGGCCTCGCGCAACCTGCGCGGCATCATCGGCGGCCAGCAGGTCTCCCTGACGGCCGGTGCCCGCGACGACGTGGACCGCTACGGCCGGCTGCTGCGCTACGTCGACGTCAACGGCGTCGACGCCGGCCTGCGCCAGGTCAAGCAAGGCTTCGCGATCGCGCGCTACGACTCGCGTGACGGCTACGGCCGGCACGCGCGCGAGTCGGCGTACGTCAGCGCCGACCTGTCAAGCCCCAAGGCGCCGTGCGCGGCGCCGTCGCCGGGCGGCAGCGGAGCCGGCACCTCCAGCGGCTCCGGCACCACGCTCACCGGGTCGTGGCCGCTCGCGGGCGACAAGCACCCGTGCCCGCAGTCACGCCCGGTCAAGGGCAACGAGGACTCGATGATCGCCCACGAGCCCGGCGACCGGTACTACGGCGTGACGAACCCGGAGCAGTGCTTCGCCACGATGACCGCGGCTGAGGCCGCCGGCTTCCGCCCCGCCAAGGTCTGAGCGGAACGCCGAGGCCTGAGCGGAACGCCGAGGTCTGGGCCAGCCGCCCGAGGGCGGGTCAGCCGTCGAGCTCGAGCACGCAGGCGGTGCCGACGTCGACGAAGCCGATCCGCCGGTAGATGTCCGCCGCGGCGTCCGACCCGGCCGAGAGGAACACGAGGTCGACGCCCTGCTCCCGGCACGCCGCGACGAGCGAGCGGGTGATCGCGGTGCCGTGACCGCGGTGGCGGTGGCCCGGCGGCACGGCGATGCCCATCAGCTCGGCGACGTCGCCACGCGGTGCTGCCGAGCCGGCCCCGCAGAGGCGGCTGCCCTCGAACGAGGCCACGACGACGAGGTCGCCGCGCTCCATCAGCTCGGGCCGCTGGCCCGGGTCCTTGGGCTCGACGTCGTCCCGGCCGGCGAAGCCCGCCGACACCGACCCGAGCGCGAGCGAGAGGTGCGGCTCTGCGGGCCGGAGGGGGCGCGCCCGCGGGTCCGCCTCGACCACCACGTCGTCGGGCATGACGAGCAGCGGGTAGCGGTGCGGCTCGTGCCCGGCTCCGCGCACCGCGGGCAGGAGCGTCGGCGTCACCTCGTCGACCCACTCGATGGCGCGCGGAACGTCCAGCTGCGCCTGGCGCTCGAGCACCCGGCATACGTCGTCGGTCGTGAAGACGGCCCGGCCGCCGAGGCGCGGTCGCGCATAGAACTGCCACCCCGTGCCCCTGCCGGCGACGAAGAGCGTGAACGGCCCGACCTGCTGGGCCGACGCGACGGCGCGCGGCACGCAGTCGTAGTAGTCCTCGATGCGGCCGAGCCGCTCGTCGCACCCGCGCGTCATGCGGTCACCATGACAGGCGCGCGGACCCCGGGCGAGTGGATTTCCTGCGAGGCGAGCGAGGGCTCAGCGGCCCCCGCGTCGGGCGCGGAGGTAGTCGGCGACGACGTACTCGCCCAGCCGCGACACGTCCGGCGTGAAGACGCGCCCACCGGCGCGGCGGGCGACGGCGTCGACGAAGCGGGCGAGGCCCGGGTCGTCACCGAGCATGAAGACGTTGAGGGTCGCGCCGGAGCGCCGCAGCTCGTCGACCTGACGGATCGTCGCGCGGATCGTCTCCTGCGTCGCGGGCCAGTGGAACTCGGGCATCCCGTCGGACGCGATGTGGGCGGTGGGCTCGCCGTCGGTCACGACGAGGACGACCGGCTCGGCCTCCGGGTGCCGCCGCAGGTGGCGCGAGGCGAGCATCAGCGCATGCTGGAGGTTGGTTCCCTGCACCCACTCGGGCTCGGCCTCGGTCAGCTCGACCGGCGTGAGCCGCCGCGCGGCGAGGTTGAACCCGATGATCTGCAGAGCGTCGTGGCGGAAGCGTGTCGCCACGAGGTGCGACAGCGCGAGCGCCGTCTGCTTCATCGGCCCCCAGCGCCCCTCGTGCAGCATCGAGAACGACATGTCGACGCAGAGCGCCACCGCCGCCTGTGCGCGCCGCTCCGTCTCGATCACCTCGAAGTCCTCGACGAGCAGGTCCACTCCCCCGGCGTCTCCCGATGACGTATGCCGTCGGGTGGCGTCGCGCCGCAAGGCGTTGGACACGGTGCGCACCGTGTCCAGCGGCAGCTCGTCGCCGAAGCGCCACTCGCGGCTGAGACCGGTGGGCTCGTCGGCCTGGCCCGCAGAGTGGTCGTCGTGGTCACCCCGGCCCGCCGCGTCGATGTGCTCGAAGACGCGGCGCAGCGCGGTCTCGCCGAGCCGGCGGACGGCGCGAGGTGTGAGCCGCAGCCCGTCGTCACCGCGCGAGACGAAGCCCTGCCGTTCGAGCTCGCGCTCCAGCTGGCGCAACGCCTGGAAGTCGCGGGTCGCGTCGGCACCGAGGTACTGCTCGAGCCGCTCCACGTCCACGTCGTCGAGGGTCGCGCCGAAGTACGCCTGGCTCAGCTGCTCGTCGAGCTGCTCGAGGTCCGCCACCTCGGCGACAGCCTCGACGGCCTGCCCCCACGGCATCGACTCGCCGCCGGGCTGGCCGCCCCGCACGGGTGACGAGCGGTCGAGGCCGGGCCGCAGGGCGCGGAGGTTGTCGGAGAGCTGCGCCATCTGCGAGGCCAGGTCGGGGTCGCCGAGGGCGTCCGCCATCAGCTGCGCGAGCTGCTCGCGCTGCTCGCGGCTGAGAGAGGCGAGCAGCCGCTCGGCCGCGGCCTGCCGACGGGCGAGCGCGTCGATGAGCTCGTCGACGTTCTCGGGGTTCTCGGGGAAGAGGTCGCCGTGCTTGTCCATGAAGTCGCGGAACAGGTCCTCGGTGTCCTCGCCCCGGGCGTGCGCCGCGAGCAGCTGGTTGAGGTCGGCGAGCATGTCCTTGACCCGTTGCATCGCTTCCGGGTCGTTGCCGGACAGCGCCTGCTTGAGCCCCTCGAACTGTCCGCCGACGACCTCGCGCTGCAGCATCTGGGCGATCTGCTCGTAGGTCTGGCGCGCCTCGTCCGAGTGCCACTGGTAGTCGCTGAGGGCCCGGACCGCGCCGGCGACGTCGTCGGGGATCGTGGCGAGGTCCATCTCGGCGAGCCGGGCGTCGTCGCCCTCCTCGGACGCGAGCTGGTCTCGCTCCTGGGCGAGCGCCTGGTCGAGAAGGCCGCGCACCTGGTCGAGCGTGCCGCCGAGGTCGCCACGGCGGCGGGCCGCCTCACGGAGCCGACGTACGCGTTCGGCGAGGTCGTCGAGGCCGCGGCGGCCGTCGGCGCCGCGCCGCATCAGCTCGCGCAGCGACTCGCGCAGGCTGCCGCCCGCGAGGACGTCCTGACCCACCTCGTCGAGGGCGGCGCGCACGTCGAAGGGCGGCGCCAGCGGGTCCGGCTGCCCGCCGCTCCACGGCGCGTAGCGGAACCGCCCGTGCACACCGTCACCCTCGTGCGGAGTCATCTGCTCGGCCTACGCCCCGTAGACGGTGCGGCCGGCGACGCTGTCCTTGTCGATGCGCCGGGTGAGGTGCAGGCCCTCGAGCACGAACTCGACTGCGGCGGCGACCTGCCCGGGAGTCGCGTCGTCGCCGTGACCGAGCCGGTCGAGCACCTTCGAGAGGCCCGACACCGGGCCGACCTGGGCCAGCAGGTCCGCACCCGGCACGAGCTCACCGGTCTCGACGACGGCGCCCTCGGCGAAGAGGTTCGTGAAGCCGGTCAGGTCGAGGCCCGCGAGCCGCGACCGGTAGGTCTCGGCGACGGCGAGCCGGAGCAGGTGCGTGAGCACGTCGCGTTCGCGACCCTCCTCTCCCATCTCGAACTCGACCTTGCCGAGGAGGGTGGGCACGACGGTGGGCACGTCGCAGACGCGCGCGACGGCATACGCCTCCCCGACCCGGGCGGCGCGGCGCAGCGCCGACCCGGCCACGCCCTCGGCGCCGGCGATGGCGAAGCGCGCGGAGACGCCCGACCGCTGGTCGACGGCCGCGGACTCGCGCAGTCCGCGGGTGAAGCGCGCCAGCACCTCGAGCAGGTGCTCGGGCACGTCGGCGACGAGCGCGGACTCCTGGGCGATGAGCGCCACCTCGTCGCTGACCTCGGTCGGGTAGTGGGTGCGGATCTCGGCGCCGAAGCGGTCCTTGAGCGGCGTGATGATGCGTCCGCGGTTGGTGTAGTCCTCGGGGTTCGCGGTGGCGACGAGGAGCAGGTCGAGCGGCAGCCGCAGCGAGTAGCCGCGGATCTGGATG
>JABFXB010000360.1 GCA_013361975.1 Dermatophilaceae bacterium | reverse complement strand
GAAGCAGAGCCAGCTCTCCCGCGTGCGTGCGTTCCGGTCGGAGCACGAGGTCGAGGCCAAGGCGGCCCTCGAGGAGCTCAAGGCCGTCGCCATCGAGGGCGGCAACGCCTTCGAGGTGCTGATGCGGGCGGCTCGGGTCTGCTCGCTGCAGCAGGTCACCGAGGCCTTCTTCGAGGTCGGTGGCCAGTACCGCCGCAACGTCTGACCCCCACCTCCTCAACCGTCGAGAGGCCACGTGTGGCCCCTCCCCACCCGTCGAGAGGCCACGTGTGGCCCCTCATCAACCGTCGAGAGGCCACGTGTGGCCCCTCCCCAGCCGTCGAGAGGCCAAGTCGTGCCGTCCGTGACACTGTCCGACGACCTCGCGTATGCCGTCTCGTTCCCCTCGCCGCCACGTCGCGTCGTGTCCCTGGTGCCGTCGATCACCGAGGCGTTGGCGGCGACGTGCCCCGACCGGCTCGTCGGGGCGACGGACTGGTGCACGCACCCCAGCGACCTGGCTGTACAACGGGTTCGGGGCACCAAGAACCCCGACCGTGCGGCGATCGCCGCGTTGCAGCCCGACCTCGTGGTGGCCAACAAGGAGGAGAACCGCGAGCTCGACGTGCAGCGTCTGCGGGCTGACGGCATACCCGTGTGGGTGACCGACATCGAGACGGTGCCGGCGGCGCTCGACTCGCTCGAGCGGCTCTTCGTGAAGGTGCTCGACGTGGGGACGCCCGGGTGGCTGGCGGCGGCCCGCGACGAGTGGGCAGGGCCCGTGCCCGACGCGACCCTCGAGGTGGCCGTGGCGATCTGGCGCGACCCGTGGATGGCGGTCGGTCGCGACACGTTCACGGGAGATGTCGTCGCTCGGCTGGGCTGGCGCAACGTGCTCGCCGACTCGCCCGAGCGCTACCCGCACGTCGACCCGGACGAGCTCGACCGCGACGGCGTCACCGTTCTGCTGCCCGACGAGCCGTACGTCTTCACGGCCGCCGACGGCCCCGAGGCGTTCAGCCGTGCACGCACCGCGCTCGTCAGCGGCCGGTTGCTCACGTGGTACGGCCCATCGCTCGTCGGCGCCAAGGCCGCCCTCATCGCTGCCGTCACCGGCTGACCGCTGAACCTGGCCTCTCGACGGTTGAGGAGGGGCCACACGTGGCCTCTCGACGGTTGAGGAGGGGCCACACGTGGCCTCTCGACGGTTGAGGAGGGGCCACACGTGGCCTCTCGACGGTTGAGGAGGGGCCACACGTGGCCTCTCGACGGTTGATCAGGCGTCGTCGGCGACGACGAGGAGGCCTTCGCGCATCAGCTGCCGGGCCAGCTCGAGCCCGACCATGTCGGCCCGGAGCACCCCGCCACCGACGAGGGCCACGAACGTGCCGACGTCGAGCGGCTCGACCGCGCGGTCGCCGAGGCGGCTGCGCAGCGTCACCGACCCCTGCGGGTCGGGAACGAGGCGCGCGTCGACGTGGGGACGCAGTCGCAAGCCCGTGGCGGGCGCGAGGGTGTCGGCGGCTGCGAGCTGCGCGAGGGGCCGGACCGGCGCGGGTCGCTGGGCTCCCCGCACCCGGGTCTCGAGCGCGTCGACGACGGCGCCCGGGTCGATCGACCTCAGTTCGCGGATGAGGCTCTCGCGCACCAGGTCGATGTCGGCGCCCAGGGACTGGCGGTCGAAGCCCGCCGGAGTGACGTCGAGCGAGGCGCGCACGCGCTCGTCGCGGCTGGCGGACTCCAGCGCCAGGCGAACGAGCTCGTCGGCGAGATGGCGCCTCGTCCACACGTGGACGCCGAGGGTCAGGTGGGTGCTCACGCCACCGAGGGCCGTGGCCGAGTGGATCCAGCCGCGCGGCAGGTAGAGCACGTCGCCCGGACTCAGGGTGAACTCGAGCTCGGGCTCGGCCCGTCCCGCCTCCTCGACGGCGGCCCGGTGCTCGGTCCACGGCTCGTCACGCAGCGGCGACGCGTGCACGGGGCGACGAAGGCGCCAGCGCTTCTCGCCCGCCACCTGCAGCACGAAGACGTCGTGCACGTCGTAGTGGTCGCTGAAGCCGGTGCTCTGGCCGGGGGTCACGTACGCGTTGGCCTGGACCGGGTGGCCGAGCTCCTCGGCGAGCTGCTGGGTGAAGTCGATCAGTGGGCCCCACGTGCGGTGCAGGCCCTGCAGGACGATGGTCGACCCCTCGCCGAAGAGGCGGAGCAGCTTGTCGTCGCTGACCTGGTCGGCGACCGCTGCCCCGACGCCCCCGCCCTGCGTGAACTCGCGGTCGCCAAGGGTGCGGCCGTCGCGGGCGACACGCAGGAAGGGGGCACGCAGTCCGCGGCGCGAGACGAGCTCGTCGACGGCGTCCTCGTCGAAGAGGTCGGCCACACCGCCGGGCAGGTCCGCGGCCGTCGTCACGAGCGGCCGGCGTGACCAGTGCTCACGCGCGAACGTCTCGGCGTCGACCGGGACGAGTAGCTGCAGAGCCGGGTGCCCGCCGTGGTCGGCGGACACCCGGCTCTGCGTGGCAGCGGTCATCAGGCCCCGCCGTCGGCCCCGCCGTCGTGGCTCTCCGTGTCGGCGCCACCGTCGGCCGGTCCCTCGCCGCCAGAACCCGTGCCGGCGTCGGAGCCCAAGCCCGAGCCGAGGTCGGACTCGGTGTCGGATCCCAGCGCGGTGTCGGCCCCTCCGTCGGCGCCGCCGTCGTGGCTCTGCGTGTCGGCGCCGCCGTCAGCCGGCCCCTCGGTCGTCGGGTCGTCGCTCACCGGGTCCAGCGGGTTGTCGCTCATGGCTGCTCCTCCTCTAGCTGATTCCAGGCGGCGCCGGACGACGCCGTCGCCCTTGCACCTACCCAGTCCCCGGCGCTCCGGCACGACCACGCGGACCGAGTTCTCGTCCAGAGGCGCGCGGGCCGAGGACACCCTTCTCAGGCACACGGCGCCGGCAGCACGACAGCGTCTTCCCGGCCGATCGCTCGGCGCCTCGA
Organism: Dermatophilaceae bacterium; assembly: GCA_013361975.1. Taxonomy (GTDB): domain Bacteria; phylum Actinomycetota; class Actinomycetes; order Actinomycetales; family Dermatophilaceae; genus Terrabacter. Next base: position 1,303 of record JABFXB010000360.1, on the reverse strand, counting down.
CGTCAGGTCAGGTGGTCGAAGTCGCCCCGCGTCCAGGCGGCGTGCCGGTCGGCCGAGAAGCGGACCACGGCCTTCGCCTCGTGCGGCACGACCGCACCGAAGTTGTTGTAGAGCCGGTCGTAGTGCAGCCCCTCGAGCTGACCTGCGACACGCTGGACCACGTTGCCCGACAAGGGAATCCGGTTGGGGTAGCTGCGCAGGAAACTGACCGAGCGCCGGTCGGGATTCGGGAAGACGGCGTCGCCGGCGAGCAGCACGCCACGACCCTCGGCGCCCGCCTGCCACTCCACCACCGCCTGTCCGCGGAAGTGCCCGCCGACGCGGTGCAGCGTCAGGCCGCGCGCGACCTCGCGGGACTCGTCGTAGAGCTCGACGAGAGGGTCCTTGCGCCGCACCCACTCCGCGTCGCGCTCGGCGACGAGCACCGGCACGTCCCCGAGCGCCCGGGCCCACTCGGTCTGCACGCCGTACATGTGCGGGTGGCTCGCGGCCACGGCGAGTGTCGGTCCCAGCGACCGAACGAACTCCACCGCCTCGTCGTCGAGGTAGCCGACGCAGTCGAAGAGCAGGACGCCTTCCGGGGTGCGCACCACCATCGTCTGCTGCCCGATGCCGACGGCGGGATCGGCGTGCAGCCCCCACAGGTCGTCCTCGACGGGCTCGACGACGACGCGGGTCCCTGCTCGTCGCAGCTCCTCGAGGGTTGTCCACCGCTGCCCCGTGGCGGGCACCCACTGGCGGTCGTCCTCGCACACCTCGCACGTGGGCGGGGGCTGCTCCAGGTCGGCGGTCTCGACGGCGCAGGTCGCACAGATCCAGATCACGCGACCAGACTGCCCGTCCGTGCCGCGCCGCACCACCGGGTTTGCGGGAGGATGCACGCGTGATCCTGCACCTGCGCGCCGCCGTCGAGCAGCTGTATGCCGCCCTCCCGTCCCGCTTCACCCCGCTGCGTTCCGAGCTCGTGGCCCAGGCCAAGAAGGCCGGTGACAAGGAGCTCGCGGCCTCCATCGGTGCCCTGCGCAAGCCGACGGTCGCAGCCTGGGCGGTCAACCACTTCGTGCGCGAGCACGCCGACGAGCTCGAGGACTTCCACGAGTTCGCCGAGCTGCTCCGTGAGGCCCAGCGCACCCTCGACGCCGACCAGCTGCGCCTGCTCGGCCGCGAGCGGTCGCGGCGCGTCGACGCCATCGGCGACCGGATCGCCGAGGAGGCGGCCGCGGCCGGGCAGAAGCTCGGCGCCGGGGTGGCCCAGGAGGTGCGCGACACCCTCACCGCGCTCATCGCCGACGAGGACGCCGAG
>JABFXB010000428.1 GCA_013361975.1 Dermatophilaceae bacterium | reverse complement strand
CACGGTCAGCGTCGAGCACCCGAGCTTCGAGGACTGGTGGGAGCCGTACACGCTCGGGGTGGGGCCGGTGGGCGCGTACGTGCAGGCGCTCGACGAGGCCAGGCGGACCAGCCTCCGTGAGCGCTGTCGCGCGGTGCTGCCCCAGGGCCCCTTCACCGTGACCGCCAGCGCCTGGGCGGTGCGCGCTCGGGCCTGACCGCTCGCCATCTCGGACACGCCACCCCCGTCACCGGAGCGCGCCCCTAGGCTGTGGGCCATGTTCTACAGCCTCGGGCGGAACCTCCTTTATCCCCTGTCCCATGCGCTGTACCGCCCGACCATCGAGGGCAAGGAGAACATCCCCCGCGAGGGCGGCGTCATCGTGGCGAGCAACCACCTGTCGTTCATCGACTCGTTCGCCATCCCGCTCGCGTCACCCCGGCAGGTCCGTTTCCTCGCCAAGGAGGAGTACTGGACCGGCCCCGGTGTCGGCGGCTTCCTCCGCAAGGGCTTCTTCAGCGCGGTCGGCATGGTGCCGGTCAACCGGCATTCGGCGACGGCCGCGCAGGAGAGCCTCGACACGGCGCTCGAGGTGCTCAAGGCCGGTGACGCGTTCGGCATCTACCCGGAGGGCACGCGGTCGCGCGACGGCCGGCTCTACCGCGGCCGCACCGGTGTGGCCTGGCTCGCGCTCACGGCGCAGGTGCCCGTCGTGCCCGTGGGCCTCATCGGCACGGAGAACATCCAGCCGGTCGGGGCGCGCTTCCCGAAGCTGGCGAAGGTGACCGTGCGCTTCGGCGAGCCGATCGGGGTCGAGGAGTACGCCGGTATGCCGGCGGGCAAGGCACGTCGCCTGCTCACCGACCGTGTCATGGAGGCCATCGCGGCGCTGAGCGGCCAGGAGCGCGCCGACACCTACAACGAGGTGCCCGCGGGCGAGCCGTCCGCCTGACGCCTCGGCACGGATCAGTCGCGCCTTGCAGATGCGACCGGGTCGCATCTAGCGTGGGTGCGTGACCGCTCCGACCGCGACCGACTCCCGCCCCGCGCGGCGGTCACGGCTCTCGCGGCTGACCCGCGAGGAGCGGCGCAGCCTGGTCGGCATGGCCGCCTTCGTCGCGCTGCTGCACGTCGTCGGGTGGGGGCTGCTCGTGCTCGTCGTCGCGCCGGCCGAGTACCGCGTCGCCGGGCAGCTGTTCGGTGTGGGACTCGGCGTGACGGCATACACCCTCGGGATGCGGCACGCCTTCGACGCCGACCACATCGCGGCCATCGACAACACCACCCGCAAGCTCATGGGTGAGGGGCAGAAGCCGATGAGCGTCGGCTTCTGGTTCAGCCTCGGCCACAGCTCGGTCGTCTTCGTCATGGTGATGCTGCTCGCCCTCGGCATCCGGGCGCTCGCCGGGGCGATCGAGGACGACGGCTCGACGCTCCAGCAGGTGACCGGTGTCTGGGGCACGACGGTCTCCGGCGTCTTCCTCGTGCTCATCGGTCTGGTCAACCTCGCCGCGCTCGTCGGCATCCTCAAGGTCTTCCGCCGGATGCGGGCCGGCCACTTCGACGAGGCCGAGTTGGAGCGGCAGCTCGACCAGCGCGGCTTCCTCAACCGCATCCTCGGCCGAGTGACCAGGACGGTGCGCAAGCCGTGGCACATGTATCCCGTCGGACTGCTCTTCGGTCTCGGCTTCGACACCGTCACCGAGGTCGGCCTGCTCGTCATCGCCGGGGGCGCGGCCGCCGCCGCCCTGCCCTGGTATGCCGTGCTCGTGCTGCCCGTGCTCTTCGCCGCGGGCATGTCGCTCCTCGACAGCCTCGACGGGTCGTTCATGAACGTCGCGTACGGCTGGGCGTTCAGCAGGCCGGTGCGCAAGGTCTTCTACAACATCACCGTCACGTCGCTGTCGGTCGCCGTCGCGCTCGTGGTCGGACTCATCGAGCTCGTCGGGCTGCTCGGCGAGAAGCTCGGGGTGACGAGCGGGCCGGTCGCGTGGGTCGAGGCGATCGACCTCTCCGACGTCGGCTTCTGGATCGTGGGGCTCTTCGTCGTCACGTGGCTCGTCGCGATCCTCGTCTGGCGGCTCGGCAGGGTCGAGCAGCGCTGGGAGAGCGCGCTCGCCGAAGGCTCCACGCGCTGACCCTCGCCACCGGAGCGGCGGTCCGCAGCACGGGTTGTCCGGGCTTAGGGTTGCCGTGTGTACGAAGGCGCGGTGCAGGACCTGATCGACGAGCTCGGACGACTCCCCGGGATCGGCCCCAAGAGCGCGCAGCGCATCGCCTTCCACCTGCTGCAGACCGACTCCGACGACGTGACGCGCCTCGTCACGGCGCTCACCGAGGTCAAGGCCAAGGTGCGGTTCTGCGAGCAGTGCGGCAACGTCGCCGAGTCCGAGCGGTGCCGCATCTGCGCCGACCCGCGCCGCGACCAGACGTCGATCTGCGTCGTCGAGGAGCCGAAGGACGTCGTCGCCATCGAGCGCACCCGCGAGTTCCGCGGCACCTACCACGTGCTCGGCGGCGCGATCAGCCCCATCGACGGCATCGGCCCCGACGACCTGCGCGTGCGCGAGCTGATGACGCGCCTGGCCTCCGGCGAGGTGCAGGAGGTCATCATCGCGACCGACCCCAACCTCGAGGGCGAGGCGACGGCCACCTACCTGAGCCGCCTGCTGCGCGACGTCGGCCTGACCGTGACGCGCCTCGCCTCCGGTCTCCCGGTCGGTGGTGACCTCGAGTATGCCGACGAGGTCACCCTCGGGCGCGCCTTCGAGGGCCGCCGCCGCGTCGACGCCTGAACGAAAGACACCCCGCGGGCGTATGCCGTCCGGCCGGGCGGGAGGCCCCGTCCCCGCGGCACCGGGCCACCCGGCATACGGCATGCTGGGACCCATGACTGACGACCAGGGCACTGAGGACCGCAGCGACGAGGTCGACGACCTGTCGGTGCTTGCCGACCTGACCGCGGCCGAGGCCAGCGCCTTCCTCACGTCGGTGACCGAGGTGGCCTCGGGCACTGCGCCCGACACGGCACTGCCGATCCTCACGCTCGCGCTCTCGCAGGTGCTCGTCGCCGGCGCGCGACTGGGCGCGATCCAGGACGTCGTGCCGGTGCAGCGCTTCGAGCCCGACGCCACCGACGACGACGCCGACCCCCTGCGGACCGGCCTCGCGAACGTCTTCGCGGGCATCGACGACTACATCTACGTCATCGACCCGATCACGTCGGGCGAGCGGGCCGACGGCTCGGTCACGAACGACCTCGTCGACGTGGCGGTCGCCCTCAGCCACGGGCTCAAGCACTACGCCGCCGGCGACAAGACCGAGGCCCTGTGGTGGTGGCAGTTCAGCTACCTGTCCGAGTGGGGCGACCGGGCGCTCATGGCGCTTCGGTCGCTGCTGTCGATCCTCAGCCACCTGCGGCTCGACGCCGACGAGGAGGCCGTGGGCGAGGCGGAGTTCGACGCGCTGCACCCGTAGCCCGCGCAAGAACGTGCGGCGTGGGGGATGAATCCACGCACATCTCACCATCGCGACGCCCGGGTGGACGTCTCTCGCGCGAGCCTAGACTCGGTGGCACCGCAGTCCGACCGGTCCCACCCGACCGCCCCGAACCCCGAGCAGATCCGGAGCCACCGTGAGCATCGTCGTCCAGAAGTACGGCGGGTCGTCCGTGTCCGACGCCGAGGCCATCAAGCGCGTGGCCCGCCGCATCGTCGAGACGCAGCGGGCCGGCCACTCGGTGTGCGTCGTGGTCTCCGCGATGGGCGACACGACCGACGAGCTGATGGACCTCGCCGAGCAGGTCACGCCGGCCCCGCCTGCCCGCGAGCTCGACATGCTGCTCACGTCGGGCGAGCGCATCTCGATGGCCCTCGTCGCCATGGCCATCGCCCAGCTCGGCGCCGAGGCCCGCTCGTTCACCGGCAGCCAGGCGGGCGTCATCACCGACGACGCCCACGGCGCGGCCCGCATCATCGACGTGACGCCCGGCCGCATCCAGAGCGCCCTCGATGCCGGTCACATCGCGATCGTCGCCGGGTTCCAGGGCGTCAGCCAGACGACGAAGGACATCACGACCCTCGGCCGCGGCGGCTCAGACACCACCGCCGTCGCGCTCGCCGCGGCGCTCGAGGCCGACGTCTGCGAGATCTACACCGACGTCGACGGCGTCTTCACCGCCGACCCGCGCGTGCTGCCGAGCGCCCGCAAGCTCGACGTGCTGTCGATGGAGGAGATGCTCGACCTCGCCGCCAACGGCAGCAAGATCCTGCACCTGCGC
>JABFXB010000001.1 GCA_013361975.1 Dermatophilaceae bacterium | reverse complement strand
GGCCGAGGACCGAGACGTCTCCCGTGATCGGGGCGCGGAAATCGGCGACGCGGCCGCCCATGACGGCGGCGACGGACACAGTGGTCCCCTGGGCCTCGAACGTGGAGTCCGCAAGACGGATCTGGCCGGCTGCGCGCGGACGCACGGAAAGGACGCAGGTTGCTGCGTTCATCGTCATCGTGGTGATGTCCATCTGGCCGACCCTCCTATCTGCTTCTTGCGGGCCCCAGCCGACTACCTGAGCCACTGGGCTTGACGTCCTAAAGGGTACGCGTGCGCGTTGCGAGCGAACAACTGATTTAACGAAGTTTTCGAGACGATTTTTCGTCTGCCGCCATCAGCCAGCGGATTCCTTTGCGCCAGAACGGCTTTCGAGCAACTCTTGCGGGTCCGCGCCGCTCAGGATCGCCAGCACGTCACCGCCGTACTGCTCGAGCTTGCGGGCCCCGACACCGCTGATCGTCGACAGGGCCGCCTCGTCGGAGGGCGCCTCCTCGGCGATCGCAGTGAGGGTCGCGTCGGTGAAGACGACGTATGCCGGCACGCTGGCCTCGCGGGCCACGGCCAGCCGCCAGGTGCGCAGGCGCTCGAACGTGGCCTCGTCGTAGGTGGGCGGGCAGTCGTCGCAGCGGCCGACCTTGCGCTGCGCGGCCGAGGCGAGCTCCGTGCCGCAGCCACGGCAGTGCGCGAGCCGCGCGACCTTGGGGGTGGACCGCTTGGACCCACTGGACCGCGCCTCGCTGCGCGCCCCCTGCCCGAGGATGCCGGCGGCCGGTGCGAGGAACCGCGAGACCCGCCGGGTGGCGCGAGCGCCCGGTGTGCGTGCCCCCGACCACGAGAGGAAGAGCTGCTTGCGGGCACGCGTGAGGCCGACGTAGAGCAGGCGCCGCTCCTCCTCGATGGCGTCGGGGCCCTCGGCCATCGAGATCGGCATGAGGCCGTCGGAGGCGCCGACGAGGAAGACGGTGTCCCACTCGAGGCCCTTGGCCGCGTGGAGGCTCGCGAGGGTGACGCCCTGCACGGCCGGCGCGTGCTGCTCGGCGGCGCGCCGGTCGAGCTCGGCGACGAGCTCGGGCAGCCGCGCGTCGGGCGCTGCCACCGCCATGTCGTCGGCGAGCGTCGCTAGCGCGCTCAGCGACTCCCAGCGCTCGCGGGTGGCCCCCCCGCCCGAGGGCGGCTCGTGCGACCAGCCGGCGCCGGTGATGACGTCGCGGGTGATCTCGCCCAGGGACTTCTCGCCGTCGTCGCTGCGGGCCGCGCCGCGCAGCAGGAGGATGGCGTCGCGCACCTCCTTGCGCGCGAAGAACCGCTCGCCGCCGCGCACGAGGTAGGGCACGCCCACGTCGGTGAGCGCCGACTCGAACGCCTCGGACTGGGCGTTGGTGCGGAAGAGCACCGCGATCTCGGCTGCCGGGTGCCCAGAGCCGACGAGGGCGCGGATGCGCTCGGCCACGGCGCTCGCCTCGGCGGGGTCGTCGGGATAGGACGTGAGCTGCGGCTCGGGACCGGGCGCGCCCTGCGCGAGCAGCCGCACCGCGCCCTCGCGCGCCGCCTGCGTGCCCGACGCCACGATCGTGTTGGCGAGACCGACGATCTGCGGCGTCGAGCGGTAGTTGCGCACGAGCCGGACGACCTGCGCCTTGGGGAACCGCTTGGAGAAGCCGACGAGGTGCTTGGGGCTGGCGCCCGTGAAGGAGTAGATCGTCTGGGCAGGATCGCCGACGACGCAGAGGTCGCTGCGCTCGCCGAGCCACTGGTCGAGCAGCCGCTGCTGGAGGTCGTTGACGTCCTGGTACTCGTCGACGACGAACTGGCGGTACTGCCCGCGCACGGTGCGGGCGATGTCCTCGCGCTCGTCCAGGATGCCGACGGTGAGCAGCAGGACGTCCTCGAAGTCGATGACGCCGCGGCGCTGCTTGACGTCCTCGTAGGCCTCGAAGAGCCGCGCCATGGCGGTGAGGTCGAGGCCGGGGGGCTCGCGGCGCTGCTCACGGGCGCGGGCGGCATACGACTGGGGTGTCAGCAGGTTGACCTTGGCCCACTCGACCTCGGCGGCGAGGTCGCGGATGGTGGTGCGGTCGAACTGCATGCGCAGCCGGCTCGCGGCCTCGGCGACGGCAGGAGCCTTGTGGCTCATCACCTCCGGGGCGGCGCCACCGATGGCCTGGGGCCAGAAGAAGTGGAGCTGGCGCAGGGCCGCGGCGTGGAACGTGCGGGCCTGCACGCCCTGCACCCCGAGACCGCGCAGGCGGGTGCGCATCTCACCGGCGGCGCGTGCCGTGAAGGTCAGCGCGAGCACGCGCTGCGGCTGCTGCGCGCCGGAGTGGACGGCATACGCGATGCGGTGCGTGATGGCGCGGGTCTTGCCCGTGCCCGCACCCGCGAGGATGCACAGGGGCCCGGGTGGGGCGAGGGCGACCTCTCGCTGCTCGGGGTCGAGCCCCTCAAGGATCTGGTCGGCGGAGGCGGAGGTCAGGACCGATCACCCTTCGCGGTGGCGAGCACCCGGGCCGCGTGGTCGGGCACGTAGTTCTGGGAGTCCTGGGGCGGACGCTCGTAGCCGCGTGGGGCGGGCCGCCTCGGGACGGCCGGCACCACGGGCGTCATCGCCACGTGCGGGATGGAGCCCAGGAGGTGGTGCATGACGTTGACGCGCGAGCGTCGCTTGTCCTCGGACTCGACGACGTGCCACGGCGCCCACTCGGTGCTCGTGGCGGCCATCATGTGGTCCTTCGCCTCGGAGTAGTCCTCCCACCGGGTGATCGACTCGAGGTCCATGGGCGAGAGCTTCCACTGGCGCATGGGGTCCTTGGCACGCGAGCGGAAGCGCCGCTCCTGCTCGACGTCGGACACGCTGAACCAGTACTTGCGCAGGATGATGCCGTCGTCGACGAGCATCTGCTCGAAGACCGGCGCCTGCTCGAGGAAGCGGGCGTACTCCTCGTCGGTGCAGAAGCCCATCACCCGCTCGACGCCGGCGCGGTTGTACCAGGACCGGTCGAACAGGACGATCTCGCCGGCTGCGGGCAGGTGGGCGATGTAGCGCTGGAAGTACCACTGCGTCTTCTCGCGGTCGGTGGGCGCCGGCAGCGCCGCGATGCGCGCCACGCGGGGGCTGAGGTACTCGGTGATGCGCTTGATCGCCGAGCCCTTGCCGGCCGCGTCGCGTCCCTCGAAGACGACCACGACGCGCTGGCCGGTGGCCCGGACCCACTCCTGGAACTCGACGAGCCCCGCCTGCAGCCGCCGGACCTCGGCCTCGTAGACGTCGAGGTCCATCTTGCGGGGTCGCTTTGCGCCTTGCCGGGCCATGGGGTCATCCTTGCATCGAGGGACGACGTCCGCGGGACCCGTCCCCACCGCCACCACCACTCAGCACGACGGATGGGAACCGATGCCCGAGCTCACCCCGGTCACGCCCGACGAGGGCTCGATCACGATGTTCACCACGACGTGGTGCGGCTACTGCACGCGGCTCAAGGGCCAGCTGTCGCGTGAGGGCGTCCCCTTCACCGAGATCGATCTCGAGGCGAACCCGGAGCACGTCGACTTCGTCGAGCGGGTCAACGCCGGCAACCGCACGGTTCCCACGGTCGTGTTCCCCGACGGCACGGCCGCGACGAATCCCTCGCTCGCCGAGGTCAAGCAGCGCCTCGCGGGCTAGTCACCGGCGTCGGTCGGCGCCCTCCACGACCGACTCCACGGTCGACCCGAGCCAGCGCTCGATGATCCGCTTCGCGATGGAGATGCCGCTCGGCGTGCGGATGGCGTCGCAGCGCAGCAGGTCGCTGTACTCGTCACGCGTGACCCACCGGGCCTCGGCCAGCTCCACGGGGTCGATCGTCAGCTCGGTCTGCCGCGTCGACGCCGCGAACCCGATCATGACGGACGACGGGAACGGCCACGGCTGGTTGCCGAGGTAGCGGGCCGAGTCGATCGCGACGCCGACCTCCTCCGAGACCTCCCGCGCGACGGTCACCTCGAACGACTCCCCCGGCTCGACGAACCCCGCGAGCACCGAGAACCGGCCCTCGGGCCAGTGCGCCCCCCGGCCCAGCAGCAGCCGGTCGTCGGGGTCGACGACCGACATGATCACCGCCGGGTCTGTGCGCGGGTAGTGCTCGCTGCCGTCGTTCCCGCACCGCCGCACCCAGCCGGCCTCGACCGGCTCGGTCGGCGCCCCGCACCGGGGGCAGAAGCCGTGGGTGGAGTGCCAGTGCGCGAGGGCGAGGGTCGTGGTGAAGACGCCCGCGTCACGGGGCCCGAGCGCCTCGGCCGCCTGCCGCAGGGTGAGCCAGCCGCGCGCCTCGAGGTCACTCCCCGCCGTGGACCCGTCGGACCCGTCCGAGCTCTCGCCCGCGGGCTCGGCCGGTGCCACCACGCCGACGTATGCCGTCCCGTCGCCGTCGCGCCCGAGGTGGAGCGCCAGGCGGTGGCGATCGTCGGGCTCGGGGGCCCGGAGGACGAGCCCGAGCGAACCGTCAGCGGCGCCGGGGTCCTCGAGCACACGCATACGGTCGCCACGGACCTCGGCGACCCGGGTGCCGGGCTCGTCGAGCAGCTCGGCGATGACATCGGGTCGGCGGCGCTCCACGGCCACCCGGTCCAGGGAGCCTCGGGAGAGCGCCACGTCCACCAGGGTCTCGTCGGTCAGGGCCACACGGCCACCCTAGGACGGGTCCGGCCCGTGAGGTGGATGACCCCGCCCGGGCGCCGCCTCCCACGCTCGGCGGGTCGTTCGACTTACCGTGGACGCGTGACCCGCAGCCCCCTCTTCCTCGCCGCGCTGGCGAGCTCGGCCGTCCCGGGCCTCGACCCGGTGTCGGTGGAGGGCGTGCCGGGCCGGCCGGGCGACCTCTTCGAGATCGCCTACGTGCAGGACAGCCAGGACCGCCGCTGGGTGGTCAAGTGCCCGGCGACGCAGGCGGCCGGAGCGATGCTCGACGACATCGCACCGCTCTCGGGCCTGCTGGGGCGCCGTCTCGACGTCGCCATGCCGATGGTGCGCGGCTTCGCCCAGGTGCCCGAGGGCCGGGCCGCCGTCTACCTCCGCGTGCCGGGGCGGCCGCTGGACTTCGCCGGCCTGCAGCCGGGTGGCCTGGCTGCCGAGGTCGGCCGCACCCTGGCCCACATCCACAACGTCGAGCATCTGCTCTTCGAGGAGGCGGGGAGGCCCACGTACGACGCGGAGGCGCACCGCCGTCGGCAGCTCTCCGAGCTCGACCGTGCCGCCGCGACGGGCCACGTGCCTACGGGGCTGCTGACCCGGTGGGAGCACGCGCTCGAGGACGTCTCGTTGTGGCGCTTCGCGCCGAGCGCGGTCCACGGCACGTTCACGGGGGCCAACGTCCTCGCGTCGTTCGACGACGAGGACGACTCCTCCACCGGCCGGGTGCGGGGCGTCCTGGCGTGGGAGGAGAGCCGCATCGGCGACCCCGCGGACGACTTCGCGCAGCTCGCCAGGGTGGCGCCGCCCGAGACCCTCGACGCCGTGCTCGAGGCCTACGCGCAGTCGCGGGTCGAGCGGCCCGACGTGCACCTCGTGCGCCGCGCCCGGCTCGCAGCCGAGATGGCGCCCCTGCGCACCCTGCTCCACGCGCTCGCCTCCGGCCGGCTCGAGGTCGTCGAGCGCACGGCCGAGAGGTTGCGCGCGCTCGACACGCGGGTCGAGGCCTACGACCGCCGCCACGCGCGCGACGACGCCGAGCGCAGCGAACGCACGCGCGCGACCCGTGAGCGGGCCGAGGCCGGGCTCGACCCCGACGACCCGGAGCGTCCCGAGCCGGCGTGGGACGCCACCCAGCCGCACACACCGTTCCCGATGCTCGGCGAGACCCAGGCCGTCACGACGACCGACCTGCTCGCCCGTCGCGTCCCCGCCGAGCCCGGCTCCGGCGGCCCGCGCGGTTCGACCGGCCCCGAGACGCCCGAGCCGGCGTGGGACGCCACCCAGCCGCACACCCCCTTCCCGACGCCCGGCGAGACCCAGGCCATCTCGACGACCGACCTGCTCGGCGACGAGACCGACACCGCACCTGACACCGCACCTGACACGGCACCCGGCGCCGCCTCCCTGCCGACGTCCTCTGCCGAGCCGGGCGGCGCCCCGCGCGACGACCCGGGCAACCCGGGCAATTCGGGCAACTCGGAGGCGTATGCCGCCGGGCAGTCCTCCGGCGACGAGAAACACCACCGGCCCGGCGGGGTCACCGCCGACGCGCAGGAGTCCGCGCCGGCGCCGGAGGACTCACGACCCGTTCCCGTGGTCGCGCCCCACGCGGGTGCGGCGCCGTTCGAGATCGACGAGGTGGAGGCTCTGCCCGACTGGGTAGACGACGAGCACGAGGGCGCCTCCGACTTCGTGCCGGTGGCTCGGCCCGGCCACCAGGGCCGAGGTCACCGGGCCTGAGGCCCGGAGCGGCATCCGAGGTCGGTCAGGCCGGCAGGGTGCGCAGCAGCTCGACGAGGTCGGCCTCGTTCGGGAGCTCAGGTCGCACGGTGACGCCGTCGGCCGCGTAGTAGAAGGCCGCGTCGACGTCACCCGGGTCGACGCCGCGCAGCCGCGCGAACGCGACGGCGTACGCGGCGAGCTGGAGCGCGCGCACCCGGGCGTCACGGCCCGTGGGACGCGCGCCGGTCTTCCAGTCGACGACGGTCCAGCCACCGTCGTCGCGCGCGAAGACGGCGTCGATGCGGCCGCGCACCGCGATGCCGTCGATGATCGTCTCGATGGACAGCTCGATCTCGTCGGGCACGCGGTCGGCCCACTCGCTCGCCAGGAAGTGCTCCTTCATGACGTCGAGGTCGGCATCGTCGGACGCGCCCTCGTCGGCGCTGCCCGGCAGGTCGAGCAGGTCGACCATCGCGGCACGCGAGTAGTGCTCCTCGATCCACGCGTGGAAGGCGGTGCCCTGGCGCGCGGCGACGGCCGGTGCGCTCGGCATGGGACGACGCAGGTTCATCGCGAAGGCCTCGACGTCGCGGGCCAGCGACACGACCGCCGACGCCGACAGGTGGCGCGGCACGTCGACGACGGGCTCACCGCGTGACCGGCGCGCCGCCTGCTCGGCCAGGAGCAGGCGCAGGTCGTCGAGACGGGGGTCGCCCACGGGGGGCGCGTCACCCGATCGCACGGCCTCGGTGAGGCGTTCGACGACGCCGTCGAGGGCTGCGCGGCGGTGGGCCATCGGGTCGTGCGGCCACAGCGCCGAGACGGGGTCGACGAGGTAGGGGTTGGTCGGAGCGACGGGGCGGCCCTTGGAGTCCTCGACGGGATCGGGCGCCGGGTGCCACACCTGCTGCGTGACCGCGTCGCCGAGCGCGTCGCGGATCTCGAGCAGGAAGCGGCTGGGCACGGAGAGGGTCTTCTTCGTCGCGCCCCAGACGTGGGTGGTGAGCAGCACGTCGTTGCGGGCGCGGGTCACCGCGACGTACGCGAGGCGACGCTCCTCGGCGACGGCGTGCCGGCCGCCGGCGAGGGCGAACTCCTCGATGGCCACACCCAGCTGCTTGCGGTCGGTGACGGTGCGCCAGTCGAGGTGCGGCAGTCCGTCGCGGTCGCCGCGCAGGTCGTAGGGCAGCGAGTCGAGCCCGACGAGCCAGCCCTTGTCCTTGGGAGTGCCTGAACAGGCGTACTCGGGCGGGTCGGACTCGTCGACGAGCGACACCGAGGTGGACGCATGGTCGGGGAACGCGCCCTCGACGAGGGCAGGGATGGCGACGACGTCCCACTCGAGTCCCTTGGAGGCATGCACCGTCAGCACCTGGACGGCATCGGCATCGGACTCGGTGTGCCCGGCGTCGAGGCCGCGCTCCTGCTCGCGAGCGGCCTCGAGCCACGCGAGGAAGCCGCTCAGGGTGGGGCGGTCGGCGCTCGTCGCGTAGCGGGCGGCCACGTCGGCGAAGGCGTCGAGGTGCACGCGCGCGGTGGAGGCGGTGTGCTCGTGCCGGGCGAGCACCTCGATGTCGAGGCCGAGGGCGACCTCGGCCTCGGCGACCAGGTCGACCAGCGGCAGGGCCGTGAGCCGTCTCAGCCGGCGCACGACGTCGGCCAGGGCGTGCAGGCGGTGCAACGCCTCAGCCCCGATGCGGGCGCCGTCGCGGGCCACCCAGCCGGGCCGGGGCAGCTCGTCGAGTGCTTCGACGAGCGTTGCCGTGTCGGCGCTGTCGGTCGCGAGGTCGCTCCCCCGGCGGTCGTCGTCGGACCGCTCGTTGTCGGGCGGCGGCTCGTCGGAGGGCGGCTCCCCCGACGCGTCGTCGGGGGGCGACCCCGGGTCGGGTGGCCCGTCGATGACCCGCACGTCACGGCTCGGGGCAGCGTCGCCGCGCGCCCCTGCGTGGGCGGCGAGCTCACCCTCGTGCAGGTCGGCGCCGTGACGGCCGGGACCGGCCGGCCGGTCGTGCAGCTCGCGGGCCCAGGCCCAGAGCCCGGCGAGATCTGCAGCGCCGAGACGCACGACGGGGCCGGAGAGCAGGCGCATCAGCTGGTCGCCGCGGGTGGGATCCTGCACCACCCAGAGCGCCGCGACGAGGTCGCTCACCTCGGGTGTCACGAGCAGACCCCCGAGGCCCACCACCTCGACGGGGAGGTCGGCCGCCCGCAGCGCTTCGATGACGAGCGGGAACGAGGAACGGCGCCGGCACAGCACGGCCGCGGACCGGCCGGTGCGACGACCGCTCGGCGAGCGCCAGCGGGCGGCCACCCAGGCGGCCACGTGCGCGGCCTCGGCCTCGGCCGACTCGAGCCGGTCGATGGTCACCGTGCCCGGGCCGGCGCCCGGTCGGGCCGTGAGCGGCTGGACGTGCGCCGTCGCGAGAGGAGCGGCCGTGACGTTGGCGGCGGCGAGGATGAGCTCGTCGTTGCGCCAGCTCGTCGAGAGCGGCAGCACGTCGGCGGGGCCCTGCGGGCCGGCGAACTCGGAGGGGAACCGCAGCAGCGTGGTCGCGCTCGCCCCGCGCCAGCCGTAGATCGACTGGTTGGGGTCGCCCACGGCCGTCAGGGCCACGGCCGGGTCGTGGAACAGGCTGCGCAGCAGGGTCAGCTGCGCCTCGGAGGTGTCCTGGAACTCGTCGAGGAGCACGGCCGTGAAGCGGTCACGCTCGATCTGCCCCACCTGCGGCATCGTCGAGGCGAGTCGCGCGGCGAGGGCGATCTGGTCGGCGAAGTCGAGCGATTCGCGCGAGCGCTTGAGCTCGAGGAACGCCTCGACGACCGGCAGCACGAGCCGGCGTTCACGCAGCACGCCGAGCACGTCCTTGGCGGGCGTCAGGCTTCCCCTGCCGTCGCCGTCGGGCAGCCCTTCGAGGCGGGCCAGCACCTCGTCGAGGTGCGCCATCACCTCTGCAGGGGTGCGCACGTGCTCGGCCATCTCGCCCGCGAGCGACATGACGGCGTCGATGATGTTGCCCTCGGACCGCGTCATGCCGTCCATGGGGCCGTCCCACCGTGACACCGACTCCGCCGCGAGCTGCCACGCCCCGGCCTCGGTGAGCACGCGGAACTCCGGCTCGATGCCGACGCGCAGGGCGTGCTCGCGCACGAGGCGGCCGGCGTACGAGTGGTAGGTGGAGACCGTCGGCGTGCCGCCGAGCACCTCGGCGCCGGTGCCGTCGTCGGCGGGCGGGGTCCAGAGCCCGGCCCGCTCGAGGCCACGCAGGCGCTTGCCGATGCGGGCGGAGAGCTCGGCCGCCGCCTTGCGCGTGAAGGTGAGGCCGAGCACCTGGTCGGGCGTGACGAGGTCGTTGGCGACGAGCCACACGACCCGGGCGGCCATCGTCTCGGTCTTGCCCGACCCGGCGCCGGCGACGACGAGGAGGGGGCCCGGCCCGGCCTCGATGACTGCCGCCTGCTCAGGGGTCGGCGGTGGCAGCTCGAGGGCGACCGCGATGTCGCGCGCGGAGTGGCGCACCGAGGTGGCGGGTCGGTCGAGGATCTCGGTCACAGTGCCTCGCCCTCGGGCTGGACGGGACAGGACGACCGCACGGGGCAGGTGCGGCACGTGCTCTGGGACGCGGTGAAGGTGGCGGCGCCCATGCCTTCGGCGGTGGCCTCGACGAGGGCTCGTGCCCACGTCGGCTCGGCCACGCTCGACAGCGCCTCCTGGGTCATCACGGACGGCTTGAGGCCCGTGAGCCCGCCCTTGCCGATGAAGACGAGCGCGGCCCCGGCGCTGCGGTCGCCGAGCTCGGTGAAGCCACCTTCCTCGACAGCCACCTGGTAGGCACCGAGCTGGCCGTGCTCTGCGAGGTCGGCCTTGGTCGGCTTGCTCGTGCCCGTCTTGAGGTCGACGATGCGCAGGCCACCGTCGCGGTCGCGCTCGATGCGGTCGACGCGGCCGGCCACGACGGCCCGCCCGACCTGCACGCGGAAGGGCGTCTCGACCCCGACCCGCTCGCGCTCACGCTCGGCCTCGTCGCGATAGGCGATGAACCGGGCGACCATGTCGTGGGCCTCCCCTCGGGTACGGTCGGTGACCCAGCCGGGTGGCAGACCGAGCCGACCCCAGCGCGACTCGACCTCGGCGTCGAGCTGCTCTCGCGAGGCGTCGGGCTGCTCCGCGACGATGTCGTGGACGAAGGTGCCGACCGACGCGGCGCCGAGCTGCACCCCCTCGCCGCCGACGGACGTGAGGAACCACCTCAGGCCGCACTCGTTGAAGTAGGTCACCTTGGACGGGGAGACGTGCACCGGCTCGTCGGCGGCCCGGATCGCGTGGTCGCTCGTCAGGTCGCGCAGCGCCCACCACGACGCCGGGTCGGCACCGCGCACGCCCTCGCGCGCGGCGACCGCGAGGAGGGCCACGGCACGCTCCGCCACGCCGGGGTCGGGGCTCGTGACCTCGCGCCGCAGCTCGCCGACCAGGCCGGGAAGCGTCATCGTGCGCGCGACCTCGGTGTGGGGGCGAACCTCGTCGGCCAGACGGGTGCGGGTCGGCGGGTCGACGAGGTCGAGGTAGACCGACGGCTGCTCGTCCTCGTTGCCCACCGCGGTCACGAGCAGCCGCTCGGTGGCCCGGGTGACGGCGACGAGGAAGAGCCGGGTCTCGTCGTAGCGCACGGCCGCCTGGGCCGCGCGGAAGCCGACGGGGCGCTGGGCGACGACGTCGACGAGGTCTTCAGACCCGAGCACCGAGCCGCGCAGGCGAAGATCGGGCCACACCCCCTCCTGGACGCCGGCGACCACGACGATGCGCCACTGGCGACCGGCAGCCGTCTGCGGGGTGACGAGGGAGACCCGGCCCCCGGACTGGCCCCCCACGAGCAGGGTGTCACCGGGGACGTCCTGGCCCTGGATGTGCTCGAGGAACGTGTCGGGACCGGCCGTCGGCAGCCGGTCGACGAAGGCGCCGGCCGCGTCGAAGAGGGCGAGCACGGCGTCGAGGTCGCGGTCGGCGCGCTCGCCTGTCGAACCGCCCGCGAGGGCCGCGCGTCGCCACGTCTCGGCCACACCGGCTCCCTGCCAGATGGCCCACAGGACCGACTCGGCGGTGACGCCGGCCGCCCACCGGCCGTCGTCGGCGATGCGCGCGGCGGCTGCTCCTGCCGCCAGGGCGACCGCCACGCGTGCGGCCGGTCGGGCGACGCCGCCGAGCAGCGCAGCCCGCGGCGCGTCGAGGAGCAGCTGGGCCAGCAGCTCGTCGCTGGACCGGCCACCGCCCGACGCGAGCTCGTCGTGGCGCAGCAGACGACGCAGCCGGCGCAGCCCCACCGTGTCGGCGCCGCCGATGGGTGACAGCACGAGGTCGGCCGCGCGCACCGGGTCGATGACGTGCTGCTCGCCCCGGTGCTCGCCGCGGGCCACCTCGAGGCTCTCGGCCAGCAGCTGGAGCAGCGGGCGGACAGCGCTCTCGTCGCGGACGGGCGTCTCGGCGCTGCCGGCCTCGACCGGCACTCCTGCCTGGCCGAGCAGACGGCGCATGGTGTCGGCGCGGGCCGAGCCGCGCACGACGACCGCCATGTCGGTCCACGGCACGCCCTCGACGAGGTGCGCACGGCGCAGCAGCGCCGCCACGTGGGCCGTCTCCTGGGCAGCCGACCGGAGGAGGGCGACCTCGACGGTGCACCGCTCGGGATGCGCCGGCGACGGGGTGATCCGGCGCTGCTCGCCACCGCCGAGCGCCCCGATGCGCCGCGAGACGCGGTCGGCGACCCCGGTGAGCGCCGCGCCGAGCCGGTGGCTGCGATCCAGCACGACGGTCGCGGTGCCGCTGTGGCCGCCGGCGCCCCCACGACCGGCGGGCACCTCGGGCTCGATGAAGTCGAGCAGGGTGGGCTCGTCGCCGAACGCGTACGGGCTGCGGGCGACCTCGCCGAGCTCGCTCCACCCGGTCGCGAGGAACCGCGGGTCGGCGCCGCGGAACGTCTGCACCGCGACGTCGGGATCGCCCAGCAGGACGATGCGCGGGCCGCCGCGCGCCAGGACCCGCAGCAGGCGCGCGGCGGCCGACGTCAGCTCCTGGGCCTCGTCGACGACGACCAGGCCGATGCGCTCGTGCAGCCGGTCGAGGGCCGACGGGTCGTCCTCGAGCAGCTCGGCGGCCGCCGTGAGCACCCACGCGGGGTCGTAGGAACCGTGCCGGCTGAAAGAGGTGACCTGGTCGTACTCGCGAAGCACCTGGGCCGCGGCCACCCACTCGGGACGGTCGTGCTCGGCACCGAGCCGCGCGAGGTCGTCGGGTCCCAAGCCGTGCTCGACGGTGCGCATCAGCAGGTCACGCAGCTCGTTGCGGAACCCGCGGGTGCGCAGCGCCTCGCCCAGCCCGGCCGGCCAGCCGGGCCCGGGCACCTCGCCGGACGCGTGTCCGGCGAGCAGGTCGCGCAGGATGACGTCCTGCTCGGGCCCGTTGAGCAGCCGAGGTGCCGGCTGTCCCCGCAGCGCGGCCTCGACCCGGAGGATGCCGAACCCGAAGGCCTGCCACGTGCGCGCGAGCGACTCGGTGGAGGTGCCGTCGAGGCGGGCCGTGACCTGCTGGCGCAGCTGCGCGGCCGCGCTGCGGCTCGACGTGAGCATGAGGCAGGTGTCGGCACGCAGACCGTCGCGGCGCACGGCGTCGACCACGAGCTCGACGGCGAGCGTCGACTTGCCGGTGCCCGGCCCACCGAGGACCCGGAGCACCCGGGCGTCGGAGTCGAGCGCGGCCTGCTGCCGCTCGTCGAGCCGCACCGCCGCCGACGCGAGGGCTGGAGCTCGACGGAGGATGACCACCCGCAGATTCCATCACGCGCCACCGACAGGGTCACGGCACCCCGCCACCCGCGGGCGACGCGTGCAGGACAACGCCGTGCACACGGCATACGTCCTCGGGTCGATGCTGCGGGGAAGCGCGAGGGCCCGGGCCGGCACCATGCCGACCCGGGCCCTGCACCCGCGTCCGGGACCGTCAGGAGGTCACCGCAGGTCGAAGCGGTCCAGCTCCATGACCTTCGTCCAGGCGGCCACGAAGTCGCGGACGAACTTCTCCCTTGCGTCGTCGCTCGCGTACACCTCGGCGAGCGCCCGCAGCTGCGAGTTGGAGCCGAAGATGAGGTCGACCGCCGTGGCCGTCCACGTGCGCTCACCGGTGGCGACGTCGGTGATGTCGTAGACGTTCTCCTCCGACACCGACGTCTTCCACTGCGTGCCGGGGGCCAGCAGGTTGGTGAAGAAGTCGTTGGTGAGCACGCCGGGACGGTCGGTGAGCACGCCGTGGGCGGTGCCACCGACGTTGTTGCCCAGGGCCCGCAGGCCGCCGACGAGGACCGTCATCTCGGGAGCCGTGAGGCCGAGCATGTACGCGCGGTCGACGAGGAGGACCTCCGGCTGGAGCTTCACGCCGGGGCGCAGGTAGTTGCGGAACCCGTCGGCGCGGGGCTCGAGCACGGCGAAGGAGTCGACGTCGGTCTGCTCCTGCGTCGCGTCGGTGCGGCCGGCGTGGAACGGCACGGTCACCTCGACTCCGGCGTCCTTGGCCGCCTTCTCGACCGCGGCCGAGCCCGCGAGCACGATGAGGTCGGCGAGGGAGACCTTGGCGCCGCCCGCCTCGTTGAACTCCTTCTGGATGCCTTCGAGCTTCTCGAGGACCTCGGCCAGCTGCTCGGGCTGGTTGACGGCCCAGCTGCGCTGCGGCTCCAGGCGGATGCGCGCGCCGTTGGCGCCGCCGCGCTTGTCGGTGGAGCGGAAGGTCGCTGCCGATGCCCACGCGGTGGAGACGAGCTGGCCGACCGTCAGGCCGGAGCCGAGCACCTTCTCCTTGAGGGCCGCGATGTCGGCGTCGCCGACCGGCTCGCCCTCGACGGCCGGGACGGGGTCCTGCCACAGCTGCGGCTCGGGCACCCACGGGCCCAGGAAGCGCGAGACGGGGCCCATGTCGCGGTGGAGCAGCTTGTACCAGGCCTTCGCGAAGGCGAGGCGGAACTCCTCGGGGTTCTCGAGGAAGCGGCGCGAGATCTTCTCGTATGCCGGGTCGAACCGCAGCGCGAGGTCGGAGGTGAGCATGCGGGGCTCCCGACGCTTCGACGGGTCGTGCGCGTCGGGGACCATGTCGGCGCCGGCGCCGTTCTTCGGGCGCCACTGGTGCGCGCCGGCCGGGGACTTCATGAGCTCCCACTCGTAGGCGAAGAGGATGTGGAAGAACTCGTTGTCCCAACGGGTCGGGTGGTAGGTCCAGGTGACCTCGATGCCGGACGTGATGGTGTCGGCGCCCTTGCCCGAGCCGAACTCGCTCTTCCAACCCAGACCCTGCTGCTCGAGGGGCGCACCCTCGGGCTCGGGGCCGACGAGGTCGGAGTCGCCGGCGCCGTGCGTCTTGCCGAAGGTGTGGCCGCCGGCGATGAGGGCCACGGTCTCCTCGTCGTCCATCGCCATGCGGGCGAAGGTCTCGCGGATGTCGCGGGCGGAGGCCAGCGGGTCGGGGTTGCCGTTGGGGCCCTCGGGGTTGACGTAGATGAGGCCCATCTGGACGGCGCCGAGGACCTCGTGGAGCTCGCGCTCGCCGGAGTAGCGCTCGTCGCCGAGCCAGCTGTCCTCGGGGCCCCAGAAGATCTCCTCGGGCTCCCAGACGTCCTCGCGACCGAAGCCGAAGCCGAAGGTCTCGAAGCCCATGTCCTCGAGCGCGACGTTGCCGGCGAGGACCAGCAGGTCGGCCCACGAGATCTTCTGGCCGTACTTCTGCTTGACGGGCCACAGCAGGCGGCGGGCCTTGTCGAGGTTGGCGTTGTCGGGCCAGCTGTTGAGCGGGGCGAAGCGCTGGCCGCCGTCGCCGGCGCCGCCGCGCCCGTCGTAGATGCGGTAGGTGCCGGCCGCGTGCCAGCTCATCCGGATGAAGAGGCCGCCGTAGTGCCCGAAGTCGGCGGGCCACCAGTCCTGCGAGTCGTGCAGCACGTGGACGATGTCCTGCTTGAGCGCGTCGAGGTCGAGCTCGGCGAAGGCCGCCTTGTACTCGAAGTCGGGCCCGAGCGGGTTGCCCTTCGGGGAGTGCGCGCGCAGCACCGACAGGTCGAGCGAGTCGGGCCACCAGTCCTTGATGCCGTGCGGGCGCCCGCCGGTCCTGGGGGTCGGCGAGTCGATCGCCGGGTTCTCGCTCTCGCTGCCGTGAGCGGTCGCCGAGTCGTGCATGACCGGGCAGCCACCTGAGGCCTTGCGGTCCACCCCCTGGGGGCTCTCGGGCGTGACGTCGTCGGGGCGTTCGGTCATGAGTGGGTCCTTCCGGGCATCGTTGTCACTTCAGGCAATTCGGGTGGTCGAGCAGTCGGGGCAGGTGCCCCAGTAGGTCACCTCGGCTTGGTCGATGACGAAGCCGTGGTCGTCGGAGGCCATGAGGCAGGGGGCGTGGCCGACGGCGCAGTCGACGTCGGCGATGGCGCCGCACGAGCGGCACACGACGTGGTGGTGGTTGTCGCCGACACGCACCTCGTAGCGCGCGACGGAGCCGGCGGGCTGGATGCGCCGCAGCAGGCCCGCGTCGGTGAGAGCACGGAGCACGTCGTAGACGGCCTGGTGCGAGATGTCGCCGGCGGACTCGCGGACCCGCCGGATCACCGAGTCGGTGTCCGCGTGGGGGTGCTCGTTCAGCACCTCGAGGACGGCGACGCGCTGGCGCGTGACGCGCAGGCTGGACCCGCGCAGCAGCGCTTCGACGTCGGTCCCGGGCATGCGCCGAGTCTTTCGGGTTTTCTTGAACATATCAAGTCTTGTGTCGGGCGGCGCCGACGTGGTGACGGTGGACGTGACGCTCCGTCTCGTACGATGCGCAAGGGCCCGACGAGCTGGACCACCTCGACCAGACCCGTGACCACATCGCAGATCCGGGGGCATTGCATGTCACCAGAGACCGGTAGCCCGGAGTCGCCGTGGCGCCCCCTCGCCGACTGGGCGTGGCCGGGCCACCCGGCGACGTGGCGGGAGGTCCCCAGGCGGCTGCGACCCACCCTCGGGACGGTGCTGCGGCTCACGGCTGCGGCAGTGGCGGCCTACGTGCTGTCGCAGGTGATCACGCCCGGCACCCCCGAC
>JABFXB010000233.1 GCA_013361975.1 Dermatophilaceae bacterium | reverse complement strand
CAGGTCCAGCGCGCCGCCCGCACGTGGGTCAGCCGCCGAGCACCCGCTCGAGGTAGGGGTTGCCGAAGAGTCGGTCGGGGTCGACGCGGTCGCGCACGGCGACGAAGTCGTGGAAGCGGGGGTAGACCGACCGCAGGTATCCGGCGTCGCGCGTGTGCAGCTTGCCCCAGTGCGGTCGCCCGCCGTGCTCGGTGGCGATCGCCTCGAAGGCGTCGAAGTACGCGCCCCTGGCCTGCCGGTGGTACTTGTGGATCGCGATGTAGCAGCTCTGGCGCTCGTGGGCCGTCGAGAGCCACACGTCGTCGGCCGCCGCGAACCGGCACTCGACGGGGAACGAGACCTGCTCGTCGTGCGAGTCGACCCACCGCCGCAGCTCGAGCAGCACGTCGCGCAGGGCCTCGCGGGGGAAGGCCCACTCGGACTCCATGAAGCGGACCTCGCGCGCGGTCACGAACACCCTGTGCGAGCTGTCGGTGAACTGCCGCTGGCTCAGGGCCCGCGATGCCACCGCGTTGATGCCCCGGGTCGAGCGCGGCAGTCGGGTGGCGACACGGTTGGTGAGCTCGAAGAACCGGTTGCTGAGCACGTCGTCGTCGAGCTTCTCGCGCCAGCGGGGCAGCGGCCGCTTGGCCGTGCCCTCCGGTACGCGGTTGTTGCGCTTCGTCAGGGCGCGGTCGGTGTGCGGGAACCAGTAGAACTCGAAGTGGTCGTTGGCCTCCGCCGAGACGTCGGCGTGCTCGAGCACGTCGAGGAGGGATTCCGGCCGCTCGACGGCGTGGAGCAGGAAGGCCGGCACGACGGCCACGGTGATCTCGGTGACGATGCCGAGGGCGCCGAGCCCGAGCCGCGCCGCCTGGAAGAGCTCGGGCTCGCGCGTCGGGGAGCAGTCGACGACGGACCCGTCGGCGAGCACGATCCGCAGGGCACGGACACCGGCCGACAGCCCGGTGAGGCGTAGGCCGGTGCCGTGAGTGCCGGTTCCGGTCGCGCCCGCGAGGCTCTGGCGGTCGATGTCGCCGAGGTTGGGCAGGGCGTAGCCGAACGCCGCCAGCTCCTCGTTGAGCACGTGCAGGGGCGTGCCGGCCCGGACCGTCGCCTCACCGCGGGTCGAGTCGATGGACGTGACCCCCGTCAGGGCACCGAGGCGCAGCTGCACGCCGTCGGTCACTGCAGCTCCGGTGAACGAGTGCCCGGCCCCGATCGCCTTGACGCGCAGGCCCTTCGAGTGTGCCCGCGTCACCTCGTCGACGACCTCGGCCTCGCTGCGCGGCGTCGCCACGCGCGCCAGCTTCGACGTCTCGGTGCCCGACCAGTTGGTCCAGTCGATGCTGCGCACGACGGTGCCCTTCACGGTCACGTTCTCAGCCAAAACACTGCCCTTCACCACGGTAGGTCGCGGCTCGCCCGACGACCCGGTCGCCTCCGTCGCTGCTGACGAGCGCGAACTCCGTGAACCGCTCGGCCAGCTCCCCTGCCTTGGCGTGCCGGAACCATATCCGATCTCCCAGTGAGAGCCGGTCGGCCCCCGGCCCGGTCAGCGGCGTCTGCACCTCGCCCGCGCCCTCGCGGCGCACGAGCGACAGGTCCTGGTCGGGCACCGGGCTCGGCACCCGAGACCAGCCCGGCTGGCCAGACGCGACGTAGCCGCCGCCGTATGCCGCCACCATCCCTTCGCCGGGGCGGCGCACCACGGGTGCGCCGAAGTAGGCCGCCGGACGCAGCTCGAGCGCGTCGTAGCCGTCGAAGAGCGTCGGCGCGAAGAGGCCGGAGCCCGCAGCCAGCTCGGTGAGCGACGGGTCGAGGTGGGTGATGTGGAGGCTGCCGGTGCCGCCGCCGTTGACCAGGTCGAGGTCGGCCAGCGCCCTGGCTGCGGACACCACCTCGCTGCGTCGGGCGAGCAGCTCCTTCGCCGAGATCTTCTTCATCCGCCGCACGGCCTGGGACGAGTCGGGCAGGCCCGCGATCTGGGCGTCGTAGAACATCAGGCCGGCGACTTCCAGCCCGCGCTCCTGCGCCCTGCGAATGATCGTCTCGACCTCCTGCGGGGTCCGGGTCGGGGAGCGTCGGACGCCCAGGTGGGCCGGGCCGACCCGCAGCGAGGCGTCGACGTCGACCGCCACGCGCAGGCCCTCGTGGCCCACGATCTCACGGGCGAGGAAGTCGACGTGCTCGACGCTGTCGATCATGACCATGACGGCGCGCTTCAGGGCGGGGTCTGCGGCAAGCTCGGTCAGCGCCGGCACGTCGACGCTGGGGTAGGCCACGAGCAGGTTCTCGTGGCCGTCGCGGGCCCACCACAGGGCCTCACGGACGGCGTAGCACATCAGGCCGGCGAAACCGTCGTGGCCGAGGGCGCGCTCGATGAGCGGGCGGGAGCGCAGGGACTTGGTCGCGATGCGGATCGGCAGGCCGCCCGCCAGCGACACGAGCGTCTGCGCGTTGGCGTCGAAGGCGTCGAGGTCGACGACGGCGAGGGGCGCGGACAGGTCCGCGGTCGCCGCGGACAGGCTCGAGGCCGTCCGCGTCGGAGGGGTGCGACGTGGCATTCCCGCACCCTACCGAGCGTCACCTCGCAGACAACCCCGCGCCTCCCCCACCCGCCAATCGAAAGAACGCTTAGTTCCCTGGGCCGCGTGACGCAGCGTTCTCTCGATAGGGACGGCACGCCCCAGGCCCAATCGAAAGAACGCTTAGTTCCCTGCGCCGCGTGACGCAGCGTTCTCTCGATCAGGACGGCACGCCCCAGGCCCAATCGAGAGAACGCTTAGTTCCCTGCGCCGTGTGACGGAGCGTTCTCTCGATTGGCGGGCGCGGGTCAGCCGACGCGGTCGACGACGCTGAGGGCGAGGGCCTGCAGGGCCGCCTTGGCGTCACTGTCGGGCAGCGGGTCGAGCAGGGCCTGCGCCTCGCGCGCGACGGCATACGTCTCCTCGCGCGCCCGCTCGAGCGCCGGGTGTGCGCGCAGCAGCCGGAGGGCCTCCGCGAGCGCGGCGTCGTCGGCCGCGAGGTCGCCGTCCAGCAGCGCCAGCAGCCGGGCGTCGCTCGCGTCGGACGGGTCGGCCATGGCACGGAAGCGCAGCACCGCGAGCGTGTCGACGCCCTCGCGCAGGTCGGTGCCGGGCACCTTGCCACTGGCGTCGGAGTCCGACGCGATGTCGATGAGGTCGTCGGCGAGCTGGAAGGCGATGCCGACCTTCTCGCCGTAGGCCCGCATGATCTCGACGGACTCGGGCGAGCCGCCGCTGAACATCACGCCGTAGCGGCCAGCCGTGGCGATGAGCACGCCCGTCTTGTCGGCCAGCACGCCGAGGTAGTAGTCGACCGGGTCGACGCCCTCGGGGCACGCGCGGTCGTCGCGGATCTGGCCGGAGCAGAGCCGCACGAACGTCTGGGCCTGGATGAGCACCGCCTCGGCGCCCAGACCGGCGACGAGCTCTGACGCCTTGCCGAAGAGCAGGTCGCCGACGAGGATCGCCGTCGAGTTGTCGTAGGCCGCGTTGACCGAGGGCACACCGCGCCGCACGGTCGCCTCGTCCATGACGTCGTCGTGGTAGAGCGAGGCGAGGTGCGTGAGCTCCACACCGGCGGCGGCCGCGACCACCTCGTCGGTGATGCCGTCACCGAGCTCGGCGGCGAGCAGCGTCAGCAGGGGCCGGAACCGCTTGCCGCCGGCCTCGACGAGGTGGCTCGAGGCGCGGGCGATGAACGGGTCGTCGTGGTCGACGACCTGCGCGAGCAGGGCGTCGACGCGCGCGAGCCCGGCGCTCAGTCGCGCCGAGAGCTCCGCGGTGGCCCCCGGGATGCCGAGGACCGGCGGGGTGGCGTGCGTCGTCATCGCGCGCCGTGACCCGAGACGTGACCCGAGACGTGACCCCGAACGCGACCGGCGACGAGCGCCGCCACCGGCGTCCCGGGAAGCGCAGCTGTCATCGGACGAACTGCGAGGCCCGGTCGGCCAGGTCGAGCAGGGCGGAGGGGAGCACGCCGAGCGCGAGCGTGACGAGCGTGCCGATGGCGATCGAGAAGGTCGTCGACACCGACGGCGTCACGACCTCGACGGCGTCGTCGGGGGCGTCGCTGAAGAACATCAGGACGATGACCCGGGCGTAGACGAACACCGTGATCGCGCTGCAGACGACACCGACGACGGCCAGGACCGTGCCCGTGGCGCCGCCCGTGCCGACGGCCGCGGAGAACACCGCGAACTTCGACACGAAGCCCGAGGTCAGCGGGATGCCGGCGAAGGCGAGCATGAGGAAGGCGAACGCGCCGGCCACGACCGGGTAGCGCCTGCCGAGC
>JABFXB010000465.1 GCA_013361975.1 Dermatophilaceae bacterium | reverse complement strand
CCACTCCCGCGGAGGACGCCCGATGAACACCGACCTCTCCGGACGCACGGCCGTCGTCACCGGAGGCGCCGGACCCCTCGGGCGCGTCCTCGCCGACGCGTTGGCGGGCGCCGGCGCCCGGATTGTCCTCGTCGACCTCGACGCGACCGCCTGCGCCGCGACGGCGAACGAGCTGCACGGCTCCGGCCACGTCGCACTGGGCGCGAACCTCCTCGACCCGCAAGGCCTCTCGCACGTCGTCGACACCGTGACCGACCTCGGCGCGTGCGACGTGCTCGTCAACAACGCCGCGTTCACCGGCACATCGGGCGTGCCCGGGTATGCCGTCCCCTTCGACGAGCAGACCGACGAGGCCTTCGCGATGGCGCTCGCGCTCAACCTCACGGCGCCCTTCTCGCTGACCCGGCGCCTCGCGCCGCTGCTGCGAGCCACCGGGCGCGGCAGCGTCGTCAACGTCTCGAGCATCTACGGGCTCGTCGGACCCAACATGGGGCTCTACGAGGGCACCCGCATGGGCAACCCGGCGGCATACGCGGCCAGCAAGGGAGGGCTCGCGCAGCTGACCCGCTACCTCTCGACGGTGCTCGCGCCGCAGGTGCGGGTCAACGCGTTCGCGCCGGGCGGCATCGCGCGCGGGCAGGACGACGCGTTCGTCGAGCGCTACGAGCGGCTCACGCCGCTGGGCCGGATGGGCACCGAGGACGACTTCCGCGGGGTCGTCACGTGGCTCGCCTCCGACGCGTCGGCGTACGTGACGGGTCAGGTCGTCGCCGTCGACGGCGGCTGGACCGCCTGGTGACCCACTCCCCCTGACCCCCGTTCGATGTATCTGCCGGTCACCGGTGACCGGCAGATACATCGAACCGAGCGTCAGGCCTTGAGCTCGGGGGCGACCTTCTCCTCGAAGAGCTCGATGCCCGAGCGGTCGTACGCCGCCTCGCCGAAGTAGGTGATCGCATACGTCATGCCCCGGGACTCCATGTCCCCCAGCACCTCGACGATCTTCTCGGGCGTGCCCACCGCAGGCTGCGTGCGCAGGTTCGCGACGTGCTCCTCGACCTTCTTCTCGGGCAGGCCGCCGCGGCGGAGCAGCTCGCCGTTGAAGGCGAGGCGGTCCTCGACGTCGGCCTCGGTCTCGCCGATGACGACGTTGTAGTTGGCCGAGCGCACGATCGAGTCGAAGTCGCGACCGACGTCCTTGCAGTGCCCCTTGAGCAGCTCGCTCTTGCGGTCGAACCCGTCGGGGGTGCCGTCGACGTTCGCGTAGTCGGCGTACTGCGCCACGATCTTCAGCGTGACCTTCTCGCCGCCGCCGGCGATCCACATCGGGATGCCGTTGTCGGGGCTGCCCGGGTGGCTCGTGCCCTGGAGCGGACGCGGGGCGCAGAGGGCGCCGTCGACCTGGTAGTACCTGCCGTCGAGCGTGGCCGAGCCCTTGGTCCACATGTCGCGGAAGACCTGCACGCCCTCGCGCAGCATGCCGAGACGGTCGCCGGCCTTGGGGAAGCCGTAGCCGAAGGCGCGCCACTCGTGCTCGTACCAGCCGGCGCCGATGCCCATCTCGGTGCGGCCGCCCGAGATGACGTCGACGGTCGCGGCGACCTTCGCGAGGTAGGCGGGGTTGCGGTAGGCCATGCACGTGCACATCTGGCCGAGCCGGACCCGGCTCGTCGCGGCCGCGAAGGCGGCCATGAGCGTCCACGCCTCGTGCGTCGCCTCGTCGGAGGGCTCCGGCACGGTGTGGAAGTGGTCGTAGACCCAGATGGACTCGAAGACGTCGCCGTCATCGGCGTGCTTCGCGAGGTTGACCATGGCCTCCCACTGCTGCGCCGGCTCGATGCCGACGAGATCCATGCGCCAACCCTGCGGGACGAACATTCCAAATCGCATCCGACCATCCAACCACGCCCGGCTGGACCGGCCCTGGACGCAACCGCGCCGCAACAGCGCGCAAAGGGCCGCGACGCTCCCCCGACCATCACCGGACCGCGTGTGAGGATGGGTGCATGAGCCAGCACCGCAACGACCCGGACGTCATCCGCGACCTGCTCCACACGCCGGCGACCTGGGCCGTCGTGGGCCTCGGCGACAACCCCGACCGCACGGCATACCGGGTCTCGCTGTGGCTCCAGCGCGAGCTCGGCATCCGGCTCGTCCCGGTGCACCCGACGGCCGCGACGGTGCACGGGGCGCAGGGCTACAAGTCGCTGGCCGACATCCCCGACGGCACGGTGGTCAAGGTCGTCGACTGCTTCGTCAACAGCGCGCGGGTGGGCGCCGTCGTCGACGAGGCGATCGCCGAGAGCGCGCGCCTCGGCATCGAGGCGGCGTGGCTGCAGCTCGGCGTCATCGACGAGGACGCCGCCGCGCGTGCGGAGCAGGCCGGCCTGGCCGTCGTCATGGACACGTGCCCGAAGATCGAGTACCCCCGCATCCAGCCGGGTGACGGCGCCGACGCCGTCACCGACTGAGGGCGGCCCTCAGTCGCCGAGGCCTCGCGTCACGTGCTCGCGCAGCAACGCACCCTTGGCGTGGGCCTGGTCGCGCAGGTCGGCCTGGAAGGCGACCATCCGCTCGCGCACGTCGGCCGCGAGTTCGTCGCTGCCGGTGCCGACGATGCGCGCCGCGAGCAGACCGGCGTTCCGGGCGCCCCCGATCGAAACGGTCGCCACCGGCACACCTGCCGGCATCTGGACGATCGACAGGAGCGAGTCCATCCCGTCGAGGTACTTGAGCGGGACCGGCACGCCCACGACCGGAAGCGGCGTCACCGAGGCGAGCATGCCGGGCAGGTGCGCGGCTCCTCCAGCCCCGGCGATGATCGCCCGCAGCCCACGGGCGGCGGCGCCCTGACCGTAGGCGATCATCTCGTCGGGCATCCGGTGCGCCGAGACGACGTCGGCCTCGTAGGGGATGCCGAACTCCTCGAGCGCGCGGGCGGCCTCGCGCATGACGGGCCAGTCGCTGTCGCTGCCCATGACGATGCCGACGACGGGAGCGGCGCCCTCGTTGGAGGGCGGGGTGGCTGCGGTCGCGCTCATTCGGTGATCACTCCTCGGAGGTAGTCGGCGGCGTGCCCGGCCCGCTCGCGCGCGTCGAGGAGGTCGCCCGAGCTGACGTTGACGTGGCCGATCTTGCGGCCGGGGCGCACGCCCTTGCCGTAGACGTGCACCTTCGCGCCGGGGTCGCGCGCCATGATGTGGCGGTAGGCGGAGTAGAGCTCCTCGTGCTCGGGCCGGTCGCCGCCGAGCACGTTCGCCATGACGGTCCAGGGCGCGCGGGCGCGCGGGTCACCGAGCGGCAGGTCGAGCACCGCTCGCAGGTGCTGCTCGAACTGCCCCGTGACGGCGCCGTCCATGGTCCAGTGACCACTGTTGTGCGGGCGCATCGCGAGCTCGTTGACGACGTATGCCGCCCTGCCGTCCACCCCGCGCGGCAGCTCGAACATCTCGACCGCGAGCACACCGGTGACGCCGAGCTCTCCGGCGATCCGCAGCCCGGCCTCGGTGGCGACCGAGGCGAGGTCGGGTTCGAGGGTGGGAGCGGGCGCGAGCACCTCGGTGCAGATGCCGTCGGTCTGGACGGTCTCGACGACGGGCCAGGCAGCGGCCTGACCGGACGGGCTGCGCGCGATGAGCACCGCGAGCTCCCGGACGAAGTCGACCTTCTCCTCGAGGAGCAGGCCGTCGGCGAGCGGCCCCGGCTCACCGACCCGGGTGAGCCAGTCTGCGACGTCGTCGGCCGACGACGCGACGGCCACTCCCTTGCCGTCGTAGCCGCCGCGCGGGGTCTTGGCGATGATCGGCCAGCCCACCTCGTCGCCGAACGCGGTGACCTCGGCCGCCGTCGTGGCGCGGGCCCAGCGCGGGCAGGCGATGCCCAGCGCGGTGAGGCGCTCGCGCATGGCCAGCTTGTCCTGGGCGAAGCGCAGGGCTGCGCGGGTGGGGTGGATGGCGATGCCGTCGGCCTCGAGCGCCTCCAGCACCTCCGGCGGCACGTGCTCGTGGTCGAAGGTGACGACGTCGCAGTGCTCTGCGAAGGCGCGCACGGTGCCCAGGTCGGTGTGCTCCCCCACGGGTGAGCTCGGCACCACGAGGGCGGCGGCCGCCATGTCGCTCTCGGCGAGCACCGACAGCTGGAGGCCGAGCTCGACGGCGGGGCCCTGCATCATGCGGGCGAGCTGACCACCACCGACCACGCCGACGACGGGGAATCCTCCGGGGGCGCGCTTCGGCTTGCTCACGTCGGCCAAGCGTACTGGGCCTCAGGCGCCCCGGTCGGGGCGGCCCGTCGCCGTGCCCGTCG
>JABFXB010000486.1 GCA_013361975.1 Dermatophilaceae bacterium | reverse complement strand
GGTGGCCGCGAGGTCGACGCCCGGGCTGCCGTCGGCGTTCATGAGGACGACGGCCCAGCGACCGCCGGAGACGTGCCAGGTCAGCTCCTGCTGTCCGCTGCCGTCAGCCGTGGCGGCCCAGAAGGTCTGGCTCGACGGCGGCGCGACGCTCGAGCCGCCGGACACTGTGCGCAGCACCGCGGCCCGCTGGCCGCGCGAGAACGGGTCCGTGATGTCGACGACCTCGTCGTGGGCGACACCGCCGAGGTAGGCGTCCACGCGCTGCGCGTCGGCGACCCCGATGAAGACGGCCTTCCCGTTGTCCGTGGACCTCGCGGTGAGGCGCACGTCGATGCCGAGCCGGTCGAAGGCCCAGGCCGGCACGTCCTGCCCGGTGCGCACTGCGACGTCCTCGGCCGTGATCGCGGGGGTGGCGCTGCGCAGGCTCGGCAGCGAGCCGGAGAAGTAGCCGGCGCTGTCCCGCCCGACGGCATACGTGATGCCGAGGCCCGCGCCCCCGAGGAGCAGGCCGAGGCCGGGAAGGAGGAGGAGGCAGCCGATGACGAGGGCCGCCAGGTGCGGACGCGTGGGGTGCGAGGCGCGCACGGGTGGGGGGCTGCTGGTTCCGGACATGCTCCAGCGACCTGTCTCGGCGAAGAGGCCGTGTCTCACTGCGCCGGGGCGACGCGGACGGCTGTGTCGGCGTCCTGGACTTCCCCGGTCCTTCGACGCTACGCCGATCTGGCGAGTTCGGTTGCGATCAGAGGGATTCCGTGGCGCACCTCACGACCCATTCGGCGCACCTCGGACGAGTCGGACCAGCGCGACCAGCATCGCGATGCCACTGCCGACGAGGCCCACCACGAGCAGCACGCGCACCACCGTCTCCCACGCGCTGCCCTGCAGGTCGAACGGGAAGACCTGCCAGATGCGCACCAGGGCGGCGATGCCGACGGCGCCGATCGCGAGGTCGCCGAAGGCCTTGAGCCGCGGCGGGTGCCACACGGAGAGGACGACGTTGATCACGATCCCGGTGACGAGCGACGCGTTGACCAGCCCGAGCACGAGCGGCGTGCGGTTCGTGAGGAACGGCACCACCTCCCAACCGGGCCAGCCGTTGACGAGCACGAGCAGGATGACGTTGACGACGGCACCGCCGACGTAGCTGCCCGTCGGGTTCGGGGCTCGGCCGGCGGGGAGCGGGTCCAGCGGTTCGGGCACGTGGCCGGAGCGGTGGTCGCGCGAGTCCGACGGCTGTCGCTCGGTCGCGGCGCTCATGACGCGCTCCCCGCGGGCACCGAGGACGCCTGCTCGTGGGCGGGCGAGGCCCCCGAGGCCGTATGCCGTTCGAGCAGGTCTGCGGGCAGGGCGGCGCGGACCGCCGCTGCGAGTCCGCCGGGCACCACCTCGCGCAGCTCGTAGCGGGCCCGGACGACCGGGACCGGAGCCGACAGGACACGCGTCAGGTCGATCGGTGTGCCGGCGACGACGGCGTCGCACGCCCCGGCGTCGACCGCCGCGCGGATCGTCGCCTCGAGGTCGCCGACCTGCGCTGAGCCGTAGCCCATGGCGGGCAACACCCCCCGCGCGTTCGGGTACTTCGCGTAGGTCGCGGCTATCGACCCGACGGCATACGGGGTCGGGTCGACGATCTCGGCGGCACCGGCGGAACGGGCGCCGACGACGCCGGCCCCATAGGTCATGGAGCCGTGCGTCAGGGTGGGCCCGTCCTCGACGGCGATCACTCGGCGGCCGCGCAAGGCCGCCGGCTCGTCGACGGTGACAGGGCTGTCCGCACGCAGCACCGTCGCCCTCGGGTTGAGCGACCGCACCGACGCCTCCACCGCTGCGATGTCGCTGGCACGGGCGGAGTCGCACTTGGCGACGACGACGACGTCGGCCAGGCGCACGTTCGCCTCGCCCGGGTGGTGGGTGGCCTCGTCGCCGGGGCGCAGGGGATCGGCGAGCACGAGGTGCAGGTCGGGCACGTAGAACGGGAGGTCGTTGTTGCCGCCGTCCCAGAGGATGACGTCGGCCTCCTGCTCGGCCTCGCGCAGGATGCGCTCGTAGTCGACGCCGGCGTAGACGACGACGCCGTTGTCGAGGTGCGGTTCGTACTCCTCGCGCTCCTCGATGGTGCAGTGGTGCAGGTCGAGGTCGGCGTGCGTGCCGAAGCGCTGCACGGCCTGGGCGGCGAGGTCGCCGTAGGGCATCGGGTGGCGCACCGCGACGACGCGCAGACCGAGGTCCCGGAGCAGCCGCGAGAGGTAGCGGGTGGTCTGGCTCTTGCCGACTCCCGTGCGCACGGCCGTCACGGCCACGACGGGTCGGCTGCTGCGGAGCATGGTGTGGTGTGCGCCGTGCAGGCGGAAGTCGGCCCCCGCAGCGATGGCCTGGGAGGCGAGGTGCATGACCTGCTCGTGGCGCACGTCGGAGTAGGCGAAGACGACGACGTCGACGTGGGCGCGCACCACGAGGTCGGTCAGCTCGGACTCCGAGACGATCGGAATCCCCTCTGGATAAAGGGATCCGGCCAGCTCCGGCGGATAGCGCCGACCCTCGATGTCGGGGATCTGGGTCGCAGTGAACGCGACGACCTCGTGGCTCGGGTCGTCGCGGAAGACGACGTTGAAGTCATGGAAGTCGCGTCCGGCGGCGCCGAGGATGACGACCCGGGTGGGCTGCGTGGTGGGCTGCGTGGTGGGCTGCGTGGTGGGCTCGGTGCTGGTGGGCTCGGTGCTGCTGTGCATGGCCATCTCCGCGGCTGGGCCACCGACGTGACCGACACACCCCAGCGCGGGTAGTCCTGGCTGCGGGACCCGCCATCGCCAGTCTCCCACCGGGGCGCAAGCGACGACGTGCGGCAGAGAGCGGGGTCACGTTCGAATGGCGTGCCTCCGATCGTGTGCGGTGCGACGATCGGAGGGTGAGCGACACGGCCGCACGACCCGGGGCCCGCGAGCTGACCAGCCCGTCCCGGGTTCCCCTCCCTGGAACCCCCACCCATGAGCACGTCTCCCTCGCCGAGGACTGGGTGGCGAGCAACTACAGCCCGCTGCCCGTCGTCATCGAGAGCGCCGCGGGGGCGTGGGTCACCGACGTGGAGGGCCGCCGCTACCTCGACGCGCTCGCCGGCTACTCGGCGCTGAACTTCGGGCACCTGCACCCCCTCCTCGTCGACGCGGCACGCTCCCAGCTCGACCGGCTGACCCTGACGAGCCGCGCCTTCCACAGTGACCGGCTCGGACCGTTCTGCCGAGACCTGGCGGTGCTCGCCGGCAAGGACCTGGTGCTGCCGATGAACACCGGTGCCGAGGCGGTCGAGACGGCGATCAAGACGTCGCGGCGGTGGGGCTACGAGGTCAAGGGAGTGCCGGACGGGCGCGCCCGCATCGTCGTCATGGCCGGCAACTTCCACGGCCGCACGACGACGATCATCAGCTTCTCCGACGACCCGGTCGCGCACGACCACTACGGGCCCTACACGCCCGGCTTCGACATGGTGCCCTTCGGCGACCTCGAGGCGCTCGAAGCCGCCATCACCGATGAGACCGTGGCGGTGCTGCTCGAACCGGTGCAGGGCGAGGCCGGCGTCATCGTGCCGCCCGACGGCTGGCTGCGCGGTGTGCGAGAGCTGACCCGCAGCCGCAACGTGCTCATGGTCGCCGACGAGATCCAGTCGGGCCTCGGCCGCACCGGGACGACCTTCGCGTGCGGCGTGGAGGACGTCGTTCCCGACATCTACGTGCTCGGCAAGGCGCTCGGCGGCGGCATCGTGCCGGTGTCGGCCGTCGTCGCCGACCGCGACGTGCTGGGGGTCTTCACCCCGGGCAGCCACGGCTCGACGTTCGGCGGCAACCCGCTGGCGGCGGCGGTGGGCCAGGCGGTCGTCGGCCTGCTCGCCACGGGTGAGTACCAGCAGCAGGCACACCGTCTGGGCGTCGTGCTCGAGAGCGGGTTGCGCTCACTCGTCGGGCACGGCGTCGACGCGGTGCGCTGCCGCGGGCTGTGGGCGGGCGTGGACCTCGACCCCGGTCTCATGACGGGGCGCGAGGCCTCGCACCGGCTGCTCGAGCGGGGGGTGCTCGTCAAGGACACCCACGGCTCGACCGTGCGCATCGCTCCCCCGCTCGTCGTGACCGAGGCCGACATCGAGATCCTGCTCGAGGCGTTGGCGGCCATCCTGCGCTGAGGTCGAGCTCGGTCCATGACCGCAAGACTCTGACCCCGCCCGGTTCCGGGCGGGGTGTGGGGCGGGGTCATCTGGTGTGCCAGGTGGTGTGCCAGGTGACGCCGGTCGCGGTGACGGTCGCGGTCAGGTCGTGCT
>JABFXB010000441.1 GCA_013361975.1 Dermatophilaceae bacterium | reverse complement strand
GCCCGACGCGATGTAGCCGGCGACCGACGACACGTTGACGAC
Organism: Dermatophilaceae bacterium; assembly: GCA_013361975.1. Classification (GTDB taxonomy): domain Bacteria; phylum Actinomycetota; class Actinomycetes; order Actinomycetales; family Dermatophilaceae; genus Terrabacter. The sequence goes on along the minus strand of JABFXB010000441.1, from coordinate 16,533 downwards.
CGCGCCGTGACCGCGCTCGACCATGCCCTGGGCGCCGGCGTGCGAGAGGACGAGCACGGCACGGGTGAGCACGTCGAAGGCAGCCTCCTCGACCGCGATGTCGTTGCGCAGGAACCGCCCCCGCAGCCCGTAGCCGGCGTTGTTGACGAGCAGGTCGACCGGGCGGGCGGCGTCGGCCAGGCGGTCGGCGACCTTCTGGAGCGCGGCGCGGTCGGACAGGTCGGCGGGCAGCACCTCGACCTCGATGCCGTGGTCGCGGCGCAGCTCCGTGGCGAGCGCCTCGAGCCGGGCGGCGTCGCGGGCGACGAGCACCAGGTCGTGCCCGCGCGCCGCCAGCTGGAGGGCGAACTCGCGGCCGATGCCGGCGCTGGCACCGGTCACGAGGGCCGTCGGTCGTCGAGGGCCCTGCGTCGTGTTCGTCGTCGGGTCGGCAGCCATGCGCCTCACCCTAGGCACATCCGGCCGCTGCAGCGGTCTAGGGTGGCCGACTGTGCGAATCGCCACCTGGAACGTCAACTCCATCCGCTCCCGCGTCGACCGGGTCGCCGCCTGGCTCGAGCGGACCGACGTCGACGTGCTCGCGATCCAGGAGACCAAGGCCCGCGAGGACCAGTTCCCGTTCGACCGGTTCGAGGCCCTCGGCTACCAGGTGGCCCACCACGGCCTGAGCCAGTGGAACGGCGTCGCCATCGCCTCCCGCGTCGGCATCGACGACGTGCGCGTCGGCTTCGACGGGATGCCCGGCTGGGGTGAGCCGGTGGCACCCGAGGCGCGCGCGATCGGCGCCCTCTGCTCCGGCGTACGCGTGTGGTCCCTCTACATCCCCAACGGGCGCGCGCTCGACGACCCGCACCTCGACTACAAGCTCGGCTGGCTCGACGCCCTCGCGGCCGCCGGCCGTACCTGGCTCGCCGACGACCCCGACGCCCAGGTCGCGCTGCTCGGCGACTGGAACATCGCGCCCACCGACGCCGACGTGTGGAGCGTGCCCTACTACGAGGGCCGCACCCACACCTCGCCGCGTGAGCGGGCTGCGTTCCAGGCGGTCGTCGACGCCGGCTTCAGCGACGTGGTGCGGCCGCACACGAACGAGCCCGGCACCTTCACCTACTGGGACTACACCCAGCTGCGCTTCCAGAAGCGGCAGGGCATGCGCATCGACTTCGCCCTCTGCTCCCCCGCGCTCGCCGGCCGGGTCGTGGGAGCCGCGATCGACCGCGAGGAGCGCAAGGGCAAGGGCGCCTCCGACCACGCGCCGGTCGTCTTCGAGGTCGACGGGGCCGGGGCGTGAGGCGCCACGACCTCCGGGGCATCGTCACCCCCGACGGCGCCGTGCTCTCGGTCCACAGCTGGGCCCATCCCGACCTGACGGCCGACGCGCCGACGCTCGTGCTCGCCCACGGCTGGGCCGTCAACCACGAGAGCTGGCTGCCCGTCGTCGACGCGCTCGCCGACGAGCCGGTGCGGGTCGTCACATGGGACCAGCGCGGGCACGGTCGCTCGACGATCGGGCTGCGCCGCGCCGAGATCGCTTCGGTGTCGGTCGAGCACACCGGCCGCGACCTCGACGTCGTGCTGCGTGCCGTCGTGCCACCGGCCTCGCCCGTCGTCCTCGCCGGGCACTCGATGGGCGGCATGACCGTCATGGCCCTCGCCGAGCAGCGCCCCGACCTATTCGGGTCGCGCGTGCGCGCCGCCCTCCTCGTCGCCACGGCCTCCTCGGGCGTGGCGCTCGGCGAACGCGTCGGGGAGACCGCCGTCATGCGCCTCGCGGCCCGAGGTATGCCGCTGCCGCCCGGGGGGAACGGCCGCGTGCGCGCGCTCGTCACCGGCCTCTTCGGCGAGGGCGCCGACCCGGGGGCCGTCGAGGCCGCCCGGGCACAGGTCGCGGCGACGAAGCTGACCACCTTCGGCGCGTTCTACGGCGCCCTGCTCGTCGCCGACCAGCAGGTCGGGTTCGCCGCGCTCGAGAGGGTGCGCGTCGGCATCGTCGCGGGCCGGCTCGACCCGCTCATGCCGGTCGGCCGGGCCCGCGCCCTGCGCGTCGCGTTGCCGCACGCGACCTTCACGGAGCTGCCGACGGCCGGGCACATGCTCCCGTGGGAGGCGACCGACGTCGTCGTCGACGAGGTGCGCGAGCTGCTCGTCGACCTCGAGGCCCGTCGCGCGACCGCCTGACCCGCCGGCCCGACCAGCCAGACCGGCTCGCCCGGCTCGCCCGACCCGCCGGCTCCGCGCGGGTCAGAGACCGACGAAGCGGGGGCTGTCGGCGTCGCGCAGCGCCTCGCGCCGCTCACCGCGGCGCACCCCCAGGGTGACGGCGACGACCGCCCCGGCCAGGGCCGCGAGTGCGCCGCCGAGGAAGACGGTCTGCACCTGCACGACGCCCGCACCGATGAGCGCATCGGTGTCGAGCGGGTCGGGCAGCCGCCGCACGGCGTCGTAGTAGCGGCTCAGCCCGATCGAGGTGAGCAGGGCGAGGCCCACGACCATGCCGACCATCCGAGCCACGACCACGAGTGAGCTCGCCACCCCGTGCGCGTGCGACGGCGAGTCGGCCAGGGCTGCGTTGTTGACCGGGGCGAGGGCCAGCCCCATGCCGAGACCGACGACCACGAGCACCACGGTGGCGGGCACCGTGTCACCGACCGAGTCGAGGGTCCACCGTGACATGACGAGCATGCCGCCCCCGGCGAGCAGCAGCCCCAGACCGGATGCCGAGCCGTCGCCGAACCGGCGCAGTGACCAGCCACCGAGCAAGGCGCCCACCGGCACGGCGAGCAGGAACCGCACGAGCACGAGCGCGGCCCCGGTCTCGTCGTAGTGGTCGGTGAGCCGGGCCAGCAGCGGCACGTCCACGACGACTGCGACCAGCGCGGCGCCGACGAGGAGGCTCACCACCAGCGATCGCAGTCCCCGGCCGCCGACGACCCCGCGCGGGACGATCGGCTCGTCGGCCGTCCGGTGCCACCACGCGAGCACGACGAGCGCGACGGCACCGACCGGGAGCAGGGTGTAGCCGAGCGGCCCCACGACCTCCTTCTCGGGGTCGGACGACGCGAAGGTCAGCACCAGGCTGCCGAGGGCGACGGCCACGAGCAGCGCCCCGAAGAGGTCGGCCCGGCGCAGCACGGCCCACCAGCGTGGCGCGGTGAGCACTGCCACGACGACGAGCAGTCCCAGCCCGGCCACGCCGATCGGCGTCAGCGGTCGCGACTGCCCGACGAACGGGACGAAGGGCGCCCCCAGGGCGACGTCGGTGACGAGCGACGCGGGCGCCGCGAGCGCCAGTGCTGTCAGCCCGATGCCGAGCACCGCCAGCACCCAGGCGACGGAGGTGCGGACCCGCTCGACACCGGGGCGCCGAACCGGACCGCGCGGGCCGACGGCGCCCGCCGACAGCGAGCGGCCCCCTGACCCGAGGAGGAGGATGACGGCATACAGGATGAGGGCGGCGACGACGTTGAGCCAGAAGATCGCCCGCCAGCCCGACCACGCGAGCACGACCGCGCCGACCACCGGACCGAGCACCGACCCGAGCTCCTGCACGGCCCCGACGACGCCGAGCGGCGTGCCCCGTCGGTCGGCCGGCCAGAGGTCGGCGACGAGCGCGAGAGTTGCGGGCACGAGACCCCCGCCGCCGACTCCCTGCAGCACCCGGCCCGTCACGAGCACCGGCATCTCGACCGCGAGCGCCGTCACGGCGGAGCCGACGACGAAGACGACGAGGCAGCCGAGCAGGATGCGACGACGGTCGAGCAGGTCGGAGAGGCGCCCGATGAGCGGCAGCACCGCGATGTAGCCGAGCAGGAAGCCGGAGATGATCGGGGTCGCACGCTGCAGGGCGTCGATGCCGATGCCGACGCCGGCCATCATGTCGGTCAGCGCGAGCACGACGACATAGGTGTCGGCGGCCGCGAGGGCCACGCCGGCGGACGCCGCCCAGAGAAGGGCGAGCCGGTGGGTCGCGGCGGGCTGCGTCACCGGAGGGTCAGGGCTTGGTGATCGTGACGGGCTGGCCGTACTGGTCGAGCGTCAGCGTGTAGGTCGAGGCCGAGCCGGCGCCGAAGAACGGGCCGGCGATGACGACCTGGCGCAGCTCCTGCGCGTCGGTGAGGCCGTAGGTGGCGGTGAAGGAGCCGTTGCTGTCGCCGATGAGGAACAGGTCGGTGACGGCCTTGCCCGGCACGGTGCCCTTGATCGTCGTCAGCACCTCGGACCCCTGGCGCGTCTGCCCGCCGACCGCCGGCGAGGTGGTCGCGGTGAGCAGGGTGGTGAGACCCTTGTCGGTGGAGAAGAGCACCGCGGGGTCGGGCAGGTTGAACTGCTTCGGGTCGATCTCGTTGGTGCCGGGGATGAGCGGCAGCTTCGCGTAGACCTTGCCGTCGAGCGAGGTGATCTCGGCGTCGGCCTGGATGCCCTTGAGCGTCACCTTGAACGTGCCCTTGAAGGCCGGCGGGTGCTTGCCCCAGCCGTCGGCGGAGACGACGCCGCTCGAGCCCTGGGGCACGTCGGCGCTGGTGAGCTTGAGGTGCACGGACGTCGCCGCGTCGACCTTGGCCTTGGCGGCGGAGAGCCGCTGGGCCGGCGACAGCTGGGTCTGCCCGGGTGCGGGGGCGCCGTCGCTCGAGCAGGACGCCACCGAGACGGCGCACAGCGCCGAGAGGACGGCGGCGGCGAGCTTTCCCGTGGTGCGCATGGGGGTCAGGTTAACCGAGCGCCTCGGCCCGTTCTCGGACCGACGGGCGAATCTGGGTATGGCTAGGGTCGGGGAACGCATGGCGGGACCACCCCGCCCCTTGACGAAGGAGCACCACCCATGGCCTTGCTCGGAGTCATCCTGCTGCTGGTCGGCGCCGGGGTCGGCGTCGTCGCCTACCTGGCGACCCGTGGCGCCGCCGGTCCCGTCACCCTCTCGGCGTTCGGGCTCTCGCGAGACGCGTCGCCGATCGAGCTGGTGCTCTACGGCGCCGTCGCGGTGCTGCTCTTCGCCCTCGGCTGGGCGCTGCTGTCCGCCTCCGCCCGTCGCCGGGCGCGGCTGCGTCGCGACGAGCGTGCCAATGCCCGCATCACCGAGGCCGAGGAGGGCGCCGAGAACGCCCGCCTCGAGCACGAGCGCCGCTTCGAGGAGGCCGGGCTGCGCGACGACGACCTGCGCCGCCGCGAGAGCGAGCTGGCCGCCCGGCACGAGGGTCTCGACACGCGCGAGGCGGAGCTCTCCCGTCGCGAGGCCGAGTGGCGCGACCGCGAGGGCCCCTCGCGGGCCGACGTCGTGACCGGCCGCGCCGAGGGCAGCGTCGCGGAGGGCACGGCCCGATGGGCGGACGACCGTTCAGGGGCGGAGGGTCGTCCCGACCGCACGCAGCAGCTTCCGGCCACCGAACGCCCGTACGACCAGCACGCCACCGACCCGACTGCCGACCGCGCGGGCGACCGTCCCCACGACGGCGTCGACCACCGTGCCGACGAGGCTCACCACGACCGTGCCGACGAGCGGCTCGAGGACCGCACGGACGAGCGCGCGCACCGCGACACGACGGCGTGACCGGTCACACGGCATACGTCTTCGACCTGGACGGTGTCGTGCGCGACTTCGCGCCGGGCGACCCGAGCGCAGCCATCGAGGCGGCGCTCAGCCTGCCGACGGGCCACGTCGCGGCCACCGCGTTCCACGGCGACCTGCTGACACCGACGATCACCGGGCGGCAGACGTTCGAGGACTGGTACTCCGCGATCTGCGCCGCCCTCGAGGACGCCTGCGCCGAGCCGCACCGGGTGCGCCACCACATGGAGCGGTGGCGCGCCAACCGGGGCACCGTCATCGACGAGACCGTCGAACGTCTCGAGAGCCTCCGGGCGGCCGGCCACCACACCTACGTGTTCACCAACGGAACCGACAACGTGCCGGCCGAGCTCGAGCTGCTCGGGCTGACGCGCCTCTTCGACGGGCTGCTCAACACGGCCGACTTCGGCGTGGCCAAGCCCGACCCCCTCGCGTATGCCGCCGCCCACCGCGCGATCGAGGGTGACCTCGGCCGCGAGCTGGGTCGCGACGAGGTGTGGTTCACCGACGACCGCGAGGGGAACGTGGCGGCGGCACGCGAGTTCGGCTGGGACGCGGAGGTGTTCAGCCGAGCGTGAGCTCCTGACCGGCCTCGTCGACCCCGACGGTGACGGTGGAGCCGTCACGCACGTCGCCCGAGAGCAGGCCCCGGGCCAGCCGGTCGCCGATCTCGCGCTGCACGAGCCGGCGCAGCGGCCGGGCACCGTAGGCGGGGTCGTAGCCGCGCTCGGCGAGCCACTGCCGTGCGGCATCGGTCACCGCGAGGGTGATCCGGCGGTCGGACAGCCGCGTCCCGAAGGCACGCACCTGCAGGTCGACGATGTGGGCGAGGTCGTCGCGGCTCAGGGCGTCGAAGACGACGACCTCGTCAAGGCGGTTGAGGAACTCGGGCTTGAACGACGACCGGACGACCCCCATGACCGACTCGCGCCGTGCCTCGGGGCTGAGCAGCGGGTCGGTGAGGAACTGCGACCCGAGGTTGGAGGTCAGCACGAGGATGACGTTGCGGAAGTCGACCGTGCGGCCCTGACCGTCGGTGAGGCGGCCGTCGTCGAGCACCTGCAGCAGGATGTCGAACGTCTCGGGGTGGGCCTTCTCGACCTCGTCGAGCAGGATCACCGAGTAGGGCCGGCGGCGTACGGCCTCGGTGAGCTGGCCACCCTCCTCGTAGCCGACGTAGCCGGGCGGGGCACCGATGAGCCGCGCGACCGAGTGCCGCTCGGAGTACTCCGACATGTCGATGCGCACCATGGCGCGCTCGTCGTCGAAGAGGAAGTCGGCGAGACTCTTGGCGAGCTCGGTCTTGCCGACACCCGTGGGGCCGAGGAACAGGAAGCTGCCGGTCGGCCGGTCGGGGTCGGAGACGCCCGCGCGGGTGCGGCGGACGGCATCGGACACGGCACGCACCGCATCGGTCTGCCCGATGAGCCGCGCCCCGATGTGCTGCTCCATGTGGAGCAGCTTCTCCGACTCGCCCTCCAGCAGGCGGCCGGCCGGGATGCCGGTCCAGGCGGAGATGACGTCGGCGATGTCGTCGGCGCCGACCTCCTCCTTGACCATCGGCCCCTCGTCGGACGCGGTGGCCGCGGCCTCGCGCTCCTGGGCCGTGGCGAGCTCCTTCTCGAGGGTGGGGATGTCGCCGTAGAGGATCTTCGACGCGGCGCCGAGGTCGCCCTCGCGCTGCAGGCGGTCGGCCTGCGTGCGCAGGTCGTCGATGCGGGCCTTGAGGTCGCCGACGGCGTTCAGGCCCGACTTCTCGGCGTCCCACCGCGCGTTGAGGGCGGCGAGCTCCTCGCTGCGGTCGGCGAGGTCCTTGCGCAGTCGCTCGAGGCGCTCGCGCGAGGCGGCGTCACTCTCCTGCTCGAGTGCGAACTCCTCCATCTTGAGGCGGTCGACGGCGCGACGCAGCTCGTCGATCTCGACGGGGCTCGAGTCGATCTCCATGCGCAGGCGCGAGGCGGCCTCGTCGATGAGGTCGATCGCCTTGTCGGGGAGCTGTCGGCCGCTGATGTAGCGGTCGGAGAGGCTGGCAGCCGCGACGAGCGCGGAGTCGGCGATGGTCACCTTGTGGTGTGCCTCGTAGCGCTCCTTGAGGCCGCGGAGGATGGCGATGGTGTCCTCGACCGACGGCTCGCCGACGAAGACCTGCTGGAAGCGGCGCTCGAGCGCGGCGTCCTTCTCGATGTGCTTGCGGTACTCGTCGAGCGTCGTCGCGCCCACGAGTCGCAGCTCGCCGCGGGCGAGCATGGGCTTCAGCATGTTGCCGGCGTCCATGGCGCCCTCGCCGCCGGCGCCCGCGCCGACGACCGTGTGGATCTCGTCGATGAAGGTGACGATCTGCCCGTCGCTGCCCTGGATCTCCTCGAGCACGGCCTTGAGCCGCTCCTCGAACTCACCGCGGTACTTCGCGCCGGCGAGCATCGAGGCGAGGTCGAGGGAGTAGAGGGTCTTGTCGCGCAGGCTCTCGGGCACGTCGCCCTCGACGATGCGCTGGGCGAGGCCCTCGACGACGGCGGTCTTGCCGACGCCGGGCTCGCCGATGAGCACAGGGTTGTTCTTCGTGCGGCGGCTCAGCACCTGCACGACGCGGCGGATCTCGGCGTCGCGGCCGATGACGGGGTCGAGCTTGCCGTCACGCGCGCGGGCCGTGAGGTCGGTGCCGTACTTCGCGAGCGCCTCGAACGTGCCCTCGGGGTTGGCCGAGGTGACGGGACGACCGCCACGCAGCTCGGGGATCGCCTTCTCGATCGCGTCGGCGTCGAGGCCGAACTGGCCGGTGCGCGCGAGCGCGAGCAGCAGGTGGTCGGTGGAGACGTAGGAGTCGCCCATCGCGGTCATGTACTGCTGCGCCTGCTGGAGCACACGGGCGGCGGTGGGCGAGAGCTGCGGCTGCTGGGTGCCGCCGGTGACCTGCGGCATCGAGGCCATGGCGCGCTCGGCGGCGGTGGTCGCGTCGGTGACGCTGGAGCCACCCGCGGTGAGCAGGGCCGGGGTGGTGGTGCCGCTCTGGGCTGCCAACGCGAGCAGCAGGTGGGCCGGCTCGATGTTCGGGTGGTGCTTGCCGGTCGCGGTGGTCGCGGCCTGGGCGAAGGCCTCCTGAGCCTTGTTGGTCAGCTGAAGGTCCATGCGTTCTCCTGGTGCGGGGACGGAATCACTGGAGACAACCGGTGGCAAGTTGAGTGTATTCCACTCAACTCCGTGCCGTGGGCCCGTGGGGAGTCTGCTCGGTCACTGCTGCGTCAGACGACCTCGTCCGGCTCGGATCCGCTCTCGATGACGCGCTGGGCCACCTCGCGCAGCTTGACGTTGTTGTCCTGCGAGGTGCGCCTGAGGATGTCGAACGCCTCCTCGGACACGATGCGGTGGCGCTCGATGAGGATGCCCATGGCCTGCCCGACGAGTCGGTGGCTCTCGACGGCGCGCTCGAGGTTCGCCTCGCTCTGCCGGAAGCGGTCGACCGTGACGATGCGGTCCACCGCCTGGACGAGGGAGTGGAGCAGCAGCTCGGCGAAGGTCAGCTCGACCGGCCCGGGGAGCTTCGTGCCGGGGACCGGAACGCAGACGCGGCAGAGCGCGTGCTCCCCGCGCGACACCAGCACGACGTCGCCGTCGTGCGAGCGCGAGGCCTCGAGGGCCTTCCGGAACGCCGGCGCGACGGCCGACAACGGAACGGGACCCGACGCACCGGCATACAGGTCGTGCTGGCTCATGGTCACGCGCAGTACCGCCTCGCCGGCGAGCACCTCGCCGATGGACGCAGCCGCGACGGACAGGGCCTCCTCGAGGTCCTCCGAGCGCACCAGCCGGCGGGCGGCCTCGGTGATCAGCTCAGCGGCCGCGCGGCCGGCGCTCGAGCCGTCGGCGGACGGCGTCGCCGGGTGCAGCGTGCTCACGGGGCCTCCAAGGCATGCGTCGGGAAGGCCCGCGAACTTGGAGGCAGGGCACAGTCTGTCATCCGGCCGCGCGCGCGCCAAAACGCGACACGGCCCGATCGGCCCGTGGCACAAGGACGCACGGCGACGGGCCGCGTGGACACCTGGTGCCACGGCCCGACGGATCAGGCGGAGTCGGGGTCCTGACCGCTCTCGACGACGCGGGCAGCGATCTCGCGCAGCTTGATGTTGCGGTGGAGCGAGGCCTGCCGCAGCATCTCGAAGGCCTGCTTGGCCGTGATGCGGTGGCGCTCGATGAGCACCCCGACCGCGTGCCCGATGAGCCGGTGGCTCTCGATCGCCTGCTCGAGCTGGTGCTCCTTCTCGGCCCGGGCCCGGCTGGCGACGACCCGGTCGACCGCCTGGCCGAACGTCTGGGCGAGCAGGTCGCCGACGATGAGCTCGTCGCTGCCGACGATGCGGGGCTCGTCGAAGTGCACCCACGCGCGGCACTGAGAGTCCTGTGACGACGGCAGGAGCAGCAGGCCCTCGCGCTTGTCACCGACGAGCACGTCGTGGGCGCGCGGCAACGACTCTAGGCCCTCGCGCACGGTGTCGTCGAGCTCCGAGGGCCGCACGCGGCCGCGAGGTGAGAGCACCACGACGTCGCCCTTGTCGTCGGCCACGCGGAGCGTCACCTCACCGTCGAAGAGCACCGTGAAACCGGTGACGGCCGTGGCCAGCGCCTGGTCGAGGCCCTCCGCGGCGGCGAGGTCGACAGCGATCCGACCGGCGAGCTCACGGCGCATCCGTGCCTCGCGCTCCCGGGTCTCGTCGCGGGCCACGGCCAGGACGAAGCCGGAGTGGTCGGGCGTCTCGGGCACGCTCGCCGCCCGGGTGTGCACCCAGGCCTGCCCGCCGCCCTTCCTCCGGATGCGGTAGTGCTCGTCGAGGAAGGGCTGGCCCGTTCGCAGCAGCTCGATGCGGCGCGCGTGGGCCTCGTACTCGGCGGGCGCCTCTTCGGCCGGGATCCACCACGGGTAAGGCGGCGTGAAGGGGCCGTCGGCCAGGGACCAGCCGTAGTCACGGGTGAAGGCCTCGTTCAGCTCGACGACGGTGCCCTCGGCGTCGGCGACGATGAGGGGATCCTGGATGGCGCCGAGGATCCCCCGCAGCCAGGCGGCGTCGCGCGAGCGCGACTGCGCCCGGACGAGGTTGGCTGCCAGCCGGGCGCGCAGCTCGGTGGGGTCGAAGGGCTTGACGACGTAGTCGTCGGCGCCCATGGTCAAGCCGATCGTGCTCGCCTCGACACCGGCGCGCGCAGACAGGAGTACCACGGGCACGTCACGCAGGGCGGGGTCCTCGCGGATCTCGCGTACGAGCGTCAGTCCGTCCATCCGCGGCATCATGACGTCGGCCAGCACGATGTCGGGGCGGGCTGCCCGCATCTGCGCGAGGGCCTCGACGCCGTCGCGCGACGTCACCACCTCGTAGTCGCCGCGCAGGTGCCGGGTGACGTGCCAGCGCATGTCGGGGTTGTCCTCGACCACGAGCAGGGTCGGGCGGCCCGAGGGCCCCGAGGGCCCCGAGGGCCCCGAGACGGGCGTCTCCCGCGCGTCCTGGGCGCCCTGGTCGTCATGGTGGGCCCTGCCCCAGGCGACGGCTTCGCTGATGAACGACTCCGCCGGCCGCGGGGTGATCGAGGGCCGGCTGGCCGACCGCGTCGGCGGCGCTCCCCAGGGCAGCCGGACGGTGAAGGTGCTCCCCCGCCCTTCCCGGGAGTCGACGGAGATGCGGCCGCCGAGCAGCCCCACCAGCTGGCGCACGATGGACAGCCCGATCCCCGCCCCCTCCCGCGACCGGCGGTCGTCACTGCCCGCGAGCTGGCGGAAGCGGTCGAAGACGTGGTCGCGGTCCTTCTCGGGGATGCCGATGCCGGTGTCGCTCACCGACACCTCGTAGCCCTCGGCGTCGCCCTCGAGCCGGATGCCGATGCGGCCCTGCGGGGTGAACTTCAGCGCGTTGGACAGCAGGTTCAGCAGGATGCGCTCGTACATGTCGACGTCGACGTGCGCCTCGCGGCCGAGGTCGTCGCACTCGACGACGAACTCGATGCCGAGCCGCTCGATGGCTGGGCGGAAGTTGGCCGCGACGCCGGTGGTCACCGTCACGAGGTCGACCACGGCCCAGTGCGGCTCGACGGCGCCGGCCTCGACGCGGGTCAGGTCGAGGATGCGGTCGACGAGCCCCGTCAGCCGTTCGGCGTTGCGGGCGATCATCTCGAAGCGCCGGCGCATGTCGTCGTCGAGCCCGTCGGCGGCGAGGGCGTCGCTGACGGGCCCGGTGATCAGCGCCAGCGGGGTGCGCAGCTCGTGGCTCACGTTGGCGAAGAAGTCGGACTTCGCGACGTCGAGCTCGGCGAGCGCCTCCTGGCGCTGGCGGTCGTCGGTGCGGCGGCGCACGCCGCTCAGCGCCGTCGCCACGTGAGAGGCACAGAGATCGGCGTATGCCCGCAGCTGGGCGTCCCACGGGCGCCGCGGGTTCGCGCGGAACCGGAGCAGCGCGGTGGGTCGGGCGAGCCCGGGCTCGATGACGGGGACGAGGTGGACGTCGCCGCCGCCGTCCGTCTCCCCCGAGACGGCGCGGCCGGCAGCGTCACCCTCGAGCCAGACGAGGTCGACGTCGAGGTGGTCGGCCGTCCTCGGTCGCAGCACCTCGAGGGCGCGGTCGCGCACCTGCTCGCGGCTCTCGGGCGGTGGCCCGGCGGTGACGGCCTCGAAGAGCTCGAGCGCGACACCGGCCCGCCGCACCGCGAGCACCTTGTCGGTGGTCTCGACGGCCACGTTGAGGATGCCGGCGACCGTGCCGCCGGCGTCGTGGATGGCGCCGTAGGTCCACGTGAAGTAGGCCTCCTCGAGGAAGCCGAAACGGTCGACGACGAGCAGCTCGTCCTCGACCCAGGTCGCCGGACCGCCGCCGAGGACGCCCTCGAACATGGGGCCGATGACGTCCCACACCTCGGGCCACACCTGTGCCACCGGGCGGCCGAGGGCGCCGGGGTGCTTGCTGCGACCGAGGAGGGCGCGGTAGCCGTCGTTGTAGACCATGGCCAGCTCGGGCCCCCAGCACACGAGCATGGGGAAACCCGACGACAGGCAGATGTCGACGATCGACCGCAGGTTGTCGGGCCAGGTCTCGACCGGCCCCAGCGGGGTGGCCGACCAGTCGGTGCGGGCGAAGAGCTCCTGCATCTCGACGGAGCGGGGAGCGGGTACGCCGAGGTCGGCCCGCGGGACTCCGTTCACGGGGTCACCGTCGGGGTGGTGAGGGGTCACACGACCTCCGGAACATGGGACACGCAACTGCCTCCGGCGGCATACAGCGGTACTGACACCCCGTCTGCTCGAGGCTGGCACAGTGTTGCACACGGCGCCGCCTGCGCGGCGGGCTCGGCTAGCGCTCGGGGCGCCAGACCACCAGCGCCTGCGAGGCGGGAGTGCGCGGCGGTCGCTGCCCGGGCCGGACGGCCACGACCTCGCCGCGCGGGCCGACGGCGAACACCCTCGCGCCCGAGGCCGTGGCGGCGAGGGCGGCGCGCGCGGTGCCCAGCTCGGCGGTCAGCTCCTCGACGCGCGACTGCAGCGCGTTCACGTGGTTCTCGAGGTCGAGGATGCGCTGGATGCCGACGAGCGAGACGCCTTCCTGGGAGAGGCGCTGGACCTCGCGCAGCAGGGCCACGTCACGCGTGCTGTAGCGGCGCCCGCCGCCGCGGGTGCGCGACGGCGAGACGAGGCCGAGCCGGTCGTACTGGCGCAGGGTCTGCGCGTGCATGCCGGCCAGCTCGGCCGCGACGGAGATGACGAAGACGGGCGCGTCATCGTCGTGGCCACCGGGCCGGGCGCTCCTGCGAGCCATTCTCGTCGCCTCCTTCGCGTCGTCGGTCGTCGTGGATCTTGCCGTGGATGTCGTCGCGATCGTCGTGGCCTGTGCCGTCAGGCGCGGGCGCGCTCGAACAGCTCGGCCCTGGGGTCGTGGCCGCTCTCGGCCGCCGCCATCTTCTCGACCGCATCGCGCGCCTCGTCGGTCAGCCGCTGCGGCACGACGACCTGCACCTTGGCGAGCAGGTCGCCGGCGTGGTCGCCGCGCTTGACGCCGCGCCCCTTGAGGCGCAGCACGCGGCCACTCGGGGTGCCGGGGGCGACCTTGACCTTGACCTGTCCCCCGTCGAACGTCGGCACCGCGACGGTCGCGCCGAGCGCGGCCTCCGCGAAGGTGACCGGGAGGTCGATCGTCAGGTCGTCGCCGTCGCGCCCGAAGACGGGGTGCTTGTCGACCGACACCGTGAGGATGAGGTCGCCGGCCGGAGCGCCGGGGTCACCCTGACGGCCCTTGCCGCGCAAGCGGATCCGTTGGCCGTCCTTGACGCCCGCAGGGATGCGGGCGTTGATGCGGCCGAGGTCGGGAGAGCTGAGCGACACGGTCGAGCCCTCGACGGCGTCGCGGAAGCCGATGCGGGTGCTGGCCTGGACGTCGACGCCGGGACGGGGCCCCGCCGGCGCTCCGTAGCCGCCGTAGCCGGCGCCCGGGCCGGCCGCACCGCCACCGAACATCTGCCCGAGGATGTCCTCGAGGTTCGGCTGCCCGCCGGCGCCGCCGGTGTTGAACCGGACGCGCTGGCCGCCGGGACCACCGGCGCCACCGAACGCGGAGAAGATGTCCTCGAAGCCGGCGCCCCCACCGGGACCTCCCGCGGTGAAGCGTGCGCCCCCGTGCGACATGGCGCGGATGGCGTCGTACTCGCGGCGCTGCTCGGGGTCGGAGAGGACGGCATACGCCTCGCCGATCTCCTTGAAGCGCTCCTCCGCCTTGGGGTCTCCGACGTTGTGGTCGGGGTGCATCGTGCGGGCGAGCTTGCGGTAGGTCTTCTTGATCGTCGCCGCGTCGGCGTCCTGGGGCACGCCGAGGATGCCGTAGAAGTCCTTCTCGAACCAGTCCTGGCTAGCCATGGCGCACCTCCTTCGTCACGGTGGGATTCACCCTGCTCCCATCATCGGGTATGCCGCCGGGCTGCGCGTGCAGCCCGGCGGCGTACGTCTCAGGCGGGGTCGGCAACCGACACCCGCGCGGCACGGACGAGCCGGTCACCGATGCGGTAGCCCGGCTGCAGCACCTGGACGACGGTCGTCCCCGTCGCGCCCTCGGGCAGCTCGGCCTCGACGTGCATGAGGGCCTCGTGCACGTTGGGGTCGAACTCCTGCCCCGCCTCGCCGAGGCGCTCGACGCCGTAACGGCCGAGCGTCGCCTCGAGCTTGTCGGCGATCGCCGCGAACGGGCCTGCGGCGAGGTCACCGGCCTGGCGGGCCATGTGGATGTCGTCGAGCACCGGCAGCAGCGACTCGACGACGCTGCCGACCGCCGAGTGGCGGATGACCTCGCGGTCACGGTCGACGCGCTTCTTGTAGTTGACGTACTCGGCCTGCAGTCGCTGCAGGTCGGCGAGCAGCGTCGCGGCCATGGTGTCCTCCTCGGCGAGGGCGACACCCTCCGACTCGGCCGACTCGGCGTTCGGGGCGTGGTCGTACTCGTCCTCACCGCCGGGTTCGGACGAGGCGCCGGGGCCGCCCTCGTAGTACGTGTGGTGGCGCTTGCCGCCGGCCGGCACCTCGTCGGCGGCCGGCCCCGGGGTGCCGGCAGCGTCACCGCTGCCGGCACCCTGCGCACCCGTGGCTGCGCCCGTGGCGGTCACGTCGGGCTGCTCGCCCGTCGGACCGTTGCCGGTGGGGCTGCCGGTGGGGCCGGTCGACTCGGTCACTTGGCTTCCTTGGCCTCGTCGTCGTCGACGACCTCGGCGTCGACGACGTCGTCGTCGGCACCGGCCGACTCGCCCGCAGACGCGCCCGCGTGCGAGCCGTCCTGCGCGTCAGCGGAACCCGCGGCGTTCGCGTTGGCCTGCTCGGAGGCGTAGACCGCCTGGCCCATCGCCTGCGACTTCGTGTTGAGGTCCTCGACCTTGGCCTTGATGTCGTCGGCGCTGGCCTCGGAGCCCTCGGCGATGGCGGCCTTGAGGTCGGCGAGCGACTCCTCGACCGGCGTCTTCACGTCGGCGGGGACCTTGTCGCCGGACTCCTTGAGGAAGGACTCGGTCGAGAAGACGAGCTGCTCGGCCTGGTTCTTGACCTCGGCCTCCTCGCGACGCTTCTTGTCCTCGTCGGCGTGCGCCTCGGCGTCCTTGACCATGCGGTCGATCTCGTCCTTGGACAGGGCCGAGCCGCCGGTGATCGTCATCTTCTGCTCCTTGCCGGTGCCCTGGTCCTTGGCACTGACGTTGACGATGCCGTTGGCGTCGATGTCGAAGGTGACCTCGATCTTCGGCACGCCGCGGGGCGCCGGCGCGATGCCGGTCAGCTCGAAGGTGCCGAGCGACTTGTTGTGCTGGGCGATCTCGCGCTCACCCTGGAAGACCTGGATGAGGACCGACGGCTGGTTGTCGTCGGCGGTGCTGAAGATCTCGGAGCGCTTCGTCGGGATCGCGGTGTTGCGCTCGATGAGCTTGGTGAAGAGGCCACCCTTGGTCTCGATGCCGAGCGAGAGCGGCGTGACGTCGATGAGCAGGACGTCCTTGCGCTCGCCCTTGAGGACACCGGCCTGCAGGCTCGCGCCCATGGCGACGACCTCGTCGGGGTTGACGCCCTTGTTGGGCTCCTTGCCGCCGGTCAGCTCCTTGACCAGGTTCGTCACGGCCGGCATACGGGTGGAGCCGCCGACGAGCACGACGTGGTCGATGTCGGAGACCTTGATGCCGGCGTCGTCGATGACCTTGTGGAACGGCGCCTTGGTGCGGTCGAGCAGGCTCTTGGTCATCTGCTCGAACTGCGCGCGGGAGAGCGTCTCGTCGAGGTGGATCGGCCCCTCGGGCGTCATCGAGATGTACTGGGCCGAGATGTTGGTGCTCGTCGCGGTGGAGAGCTCCTTCTTGGCGCGCTCGGCCTCGTCGCGGAGGCGCTGCATCGCGATCTTGTCCTTGGACAGGTCCTGGCCCGTCTTGTTCTTCACCTGGGTGATGAGGTGCTGGACGATGACGTCGTCCCAGTCGTCGCC
>JABFXB010000250.1 GCA_013361975.1 Dermatophilaceae bacterium | reverse complement strand
CTGCTCGACGTCGGCGCGCCGAGCGCGCTCATCTACCTCGGCGTCGACGACATCGACGCGACGGTCGAGCGGCTGCGGTCGGCGGGGGTCGAGGTGCGCAGCGAGCCGCACGTCATCTTCGGCCACGACGACGACACTCTCGGGCCGGTGGGCACCGACGAGTGGATGGCCTTCGTCGTCGACTCCGAGGGCAACCTCGTCGGCCTCGTCGAGCAGCGCCCGCGCACGTGACCGGATGCACCCAGCGATGATGTCGATCAGTGGTGTCGATCAGTGGTGTCGATCCACGGTCGTCGCGTTCGTGTAGACGGTGGAGGTGCACGCAGCGTGCATCCTCCGCCAACCACCACGAACGGCCGGTGAACCCGGCAGGAGGAGACCACCATGAAGACCTACCTGATCAGCCTGTTCTCGCCCGACGGACCGCCGCCGGAGGACCTCGACCTCAGCCGCGTCATGGCCGACCTCGAGGTCGTCAACGACGACATCCGCGCCGCCGGCGCCTGGGTGTTCGCCGGCGGCCTCGGTGACCAGGCGAGCGCCACGACGATCCGCAAGCCCGACGCCGTCGCCGACGCGGTGCTCACCGACGGCCCCTTCGCGGAGGCCAAGGAGCACCTGGGCGGTTTCACGATCGTGCGCTCCGACGACTACGACGCCGTGCTCGGCTGGGCCGAGCGCATCGCCGGCGCCACCGGGCTGCCCGTCGAGGTGCGCCCGTTCGTCGACCACGACGACCCCGGCCAGAAGCCGACCGACCGCTGACGTGGCGGACAACCCTTCCGGTGTCCCCGGTGAGCCGGGTGCCGTCACGGGTGCGGACATCGCGCGCGTCTTCCGTGCCGAGCACGGCCGCGCGGTGTCCGTGCTCATCCGTGCACTCGGCGACATCGACCTCGCCGAGGACGCCGTGCAGGACGCGTTCACCGTGGCCGTCGAGCGGTGGCCCCGAGAAGGTATGCCGCCGAGTCCCGCCGGCTGGATCATCACGACCGCGCGCAACCGGGCCGTCGACCGCATCCGGCGCGAGTCGACGCGCGAGGCCCGTCACGAGGAGGCGCTCGTCGTGCACGCGCCGCCGGAACCGCGTGAGGAGGGGCCCGTGAAGGACGAACGCCTGCGGCTCGTCTTCACGTGCTGCCACCCGGCCCTGTCGCCCGAGGCGCGTGTGGCCCTGACCCTGCGCCTGCTGGGCGGGCTCACCACGCCCGAGATCGCCCACGCCTTCCTCGTCCCCGAGGCGACCATGGCGCAACGGATCGTGCGGGCCAAGAAGAAGATCCGCGACACCGGCATCCCGTACCGCGTGCCGCGGGATGCCGACCTGCCCGGCCGGCTCGCGGCGGTGCTGGCCGTCATCTACCTCGTCTTCAACGAGGGCCACACCGCGACGTCGGGCGACGAGCTGGGGCGGCCCGACCTCGCGTCCGAGGCGATCCGGCTCGGACGGGTGCTCGTCGAGCTGATGCCCGACGAGCCGGAGGCGCTGGGGCTGCTCGCCCTGATGCTGCTCACCGAGGCGCGCCGGCCGGCCCGCACCGACGCCGCGGGCGAGCTCGTCCTGCTTCCCGACCAGGACCGCTCGCTGTGGGACGCCGCGATGGTCGCGGAGGGCCACGACCTCGTGCGCCGCTGCCTGCGCCGCGGCGCCCCCGGGCCCTACCAGCTGCAGGCCGCGGTCAATGCCGTGCACACCGACGCCGCGCACGCCGCCGACACGGACTGGGCGCAGATCGTGCAGCTCTACGACCACCTGCTGCGGCTGGCGCCCACCGACGTCGTGCGCCTCAACAGGGTCGTCGCGGTCGCAGAGCTCGACGGCCCGCAGGTGGCCCTCCGTGACCTCGGGCGGCTCGGCCTCGACGGCTACACGCCCTTCCACGTGGTGCGGGCCGAGCTGCTCGGGCGGGTGGGACGGTGGCGCGACGCCGCGGCCGAGTGGACACGGGCGGCCGAGCTGAGCAGCAACGCCCCGGAGGCGCGCCACCTGCGCTCCCGCGCCGCCGATGCGTCGGAACGCGCAGCGGCGCGGCGGTGACCACGGGCACGGCCGTGAAGGGTCGGCCGTGCGCAGCCGGACGGGTTACCGTGCGGTCATGACGACGCTGCCGGACACGGCACCCCTTGGTCTCGCCGCCCCCTGGGGCGGTCGCAGCCACACGCTCGACCTCGACGGCCCCGTCCACTGGGTCGACTTCGGCGGCCCGGCCGCGGACGACGCAGGCCGCCCGCCGGTCGTGCTCGTGCACGGCCTCGGCGGGTCGCACCTCAACTGGGTCGGCATCGCCCCGACGCTCGCCCGCGCCCGGCGCGTCATCGCCCTCGACCTGCCGGGCTTCGGGCTGAGCCCCGCCGAGGGCCGCACCACGTCAGTGCACCACAACGCCGCCGTGCTCAGCCGCTTCGTGCACGAGGTGCTGGGCCGCCCGGTCGTGCTCGTCGGCAACTCGATGGGCGGCATGATCTCGCTCCTGCTCGCCGACCGCCGCCCCGAGCAGGTCGCCGCCATCGTGCTCATCGACCCGTCCCTGCCGACCCCCGGACTGCGCCCGGACCCGCAGGTCGCGCTCACCTTCGGGCTGTATGCCGTCCCGCGTGTCGGCGAGCGCTTCGTCCGTCGCCTCGACGCCCGCTACAGCGACCGCGAACGTGTGCTCGGCACGGTGAACCTCTGTTTCGCCGACCCCACCCGGGCCGACCCCGACGTCCTCGACGCGGGCGTGCGCCTCGTCGCATGGCGCCGCGAGCACGGCATCTCCGAGGCGGAGTTCCTCGGTGCGGCACGCTCGATCCTCGCGATGCTGCGCCGGCCCCGCCGCTACGACGCCCTCATCGCCGGGATCCGGCAGCCCGTGCTCCTGGTCCACGGCACCCGCGACCGGCTCGTCCCGGTCGGCGCCGCGCAGCGCACGGCACGGCTCAACCCGGCGTGGCGGACGGCATACCTCGACGGGATCGGGCACACGCCGCAGCTCGAGGCGCCCGAGGTCGTCCTCGGTCACCTCGAGCCGTGGCTCGGGTCGCTCTAGAGCGAGTCACTCCGGGGAACGAGTCCCTTCAGGAGCGGGTCACGAGACGCCGTGCGAGACCCGCGCGGCGAGCTCGGCGCCCCAGCGCTCGGCCCGCTCCACCTCACCGGGCACGACGGGTCCGGGCGTGCCCTCCACCCAGAACGTCTCGCCCTGCTCGGCTCGCTCGAAACCCTTGCGCCGCAACGCCTTCGCCGCTGCGCGCGCTGCCGAACCGGGCAGCATCCGCACGTGCACGCGGGTGTCGAAGGTGACGACGGGGAGGTTGGTCCGCGGCGTCAGCGACTCGATCCACTCGCGCACCCCCTCGCGGGACGGCGAGGCGCCCTTCGTCGCAGCGTCCTCCCTCGTCTGCGGACGCGTCATGCCGAAGGCGTGCGTCGGGCCGCCGACGAGGAGCAGGTCGACGTCGTCGTCGATGCTGTGGGGAGCGTCGTCGACGTGCACGAGTCTCACGACGTCATCTCCCGGTCGTCTGCCGCGTCGCAGTCCCGCGGCGATGGCCGCGGCGATCTCCCGGGTGTTGCCGAACATGGACTCGTGGACGATGAGGACGGTCATCATGCACACCCCTTCCACCGTCGACGCTACGCCGTGGGGAAGGCTGCGTCCGAAGAACGTGACGAACGAGACGGGCCACGTCACAATGGGATTCGCGGTCGCCGCCCGGTGGTCGCGAAGCAGGAGGAGAGCCCGTGGACGCCAACGCCTGGGACGAGCGGTATGCCGCGCACGACCTCGTGTGGTCGGTGGAGCCGAACCGTTTCGTCGCCGAGATCATCGGATCCCTGACGCCCGGGCGCGCGCTCGACCTCGCGGCCGGTGAGGGTCGCAACGCGATCTGGATGGTCGAGCAGGGCTGGTCGGTGGTGGCGCTCGACTACTCCGCGGTGGCGGTCGACCGGATGCGCTCGCTCGCCGCGGAGCGCCTGGTCTCCGACGTCGGTCGGCTGACCCCGCTCGTGGGCGACGCGACCCTCGCGGCTCCGGGCGACCCCGCCTCCTACGACCTCGCCCTGCTCAGCTACCTGCAGCTGCCCGCCGACGAGTGGCGCCGGGCACTCCGGGCGGCGGTCACCGCGGTGCGCCCGGGCGGGCGCGTGGTCGTCGTCGGCCACGCCGGCCGCAACCTCGCCGAGGGCTGGGGCGGTCCGAGCGACCGCGCGGTGCTCTACGACCCCGACGAGGTGCTCGACGCCGCAGAGGGGCTGCCGGTCAGCGTGGAGCAGTCCGGCATCCGCGAGCGCCCGGTCGACACCGACGAGGGCGAGCGGGTCGCGCTCGACACCGTCGTCGTGGTCCGCCGGGAGGGCTAGG
>JABFXB010000541.1 GCA_013361975.1 Dermatophilaceae bacterium | reverse complement strand
CCGAAGCCGTCGTCGCCGAGGTCGGCGCCGAGCCCACCCGGGAGAGAGGCCACGACGCCGTCGAGGCCGACCGTGCGGAGGGACTCCCAGAGCTGCTCGTCGGTGGCGGCGTGGCCGATCGTGAGTGCCTGGCGCACGGATCCCGTGACGAGGAAGGGGCGCTGGGTGACGTAGTGCGCGGCGGGCACGGCAACCGCGCCGGAGGTCGGGACCCGCAGCCCGGCGACGAGGTCGAGCAGTGTCGACTTGCCGACGCCGGAGGGGCCGGTCACGACGGTGAGGCCCGGGCTGGCCACGAGCGAGAGGTCACGGACGACGGGAACGGTCGAGCCGGCATACGCGTAGGTAACCCCCTCGAGACGCACCTCGTATCCGGGCGAACGGTCGGTGGAGGAGGGGCGGGAAGGGTCGGGGTGGTCGAGCTCGGCGAGGACGGCGTCGAGGGCGACGGCGCCGTCGGCGGCCGAGTGGTACTCGGCGCCGACGCGACGCACCGGCCAGTACGCCTCGGGCGCGAGGAGGATCGCGACGAGCCCGGCGCCGAGTGTCATCGAGCCGTGCGAGAGCCGCAGGCCCACGGTCACGGCGACGATGGCGACCGAGATCGTCGCCAGCAGCTCGAGGGCGGCCGACGACAGGAACGCGATCCGCAGCGTCTCCATCGTGGCGCCGCGGTGGCGGTCGCTGACCGCCCGCACCGTCTCGACCTGGCGCCGGGCCCGGCCGTAGGTGACGAGCGTCGGCAGGCCTCGCACGACGTCGAGGAAGTGCCCGGAGAGCGCGGCCAGCGCGGCCCACCGCCGCTCGGTCGACTGCTCGGTGGCTCGCCCGATGAGGGCTGCGAAGAGTGGGAGGAGCGGCAGCGTGAGCACCACGACGAGGGCACTCGGCCAGTCGACGACGACGAGCGTGCCGACCGCGAGGGCCGGCACGACCGCGGCCTGCACGAGGGTCGGCAGGTAGCGGGCGGCATACGGCTCGACGGCGGAGGCGCCGGAGGTCGCGAGCGCCACCGCGGTCCCGGGGTGGGGTCGCGAGTCGGCGTCACGGGCGCCCCAGGTCCGAAGCAGCGCGGCGCGCAGGGCCGATGACACGGAGACTCCGGCCCAGGCCGCGACCCACTCCGTCGTGGCCGCGAGGACGGCCCGGACGACGAAGAGCCCGAGGAGCCAGGCGATCGGCTGCGGGAGGTCCCCGCGCTCGACCACGGCCACGACCACCGCCGACAGCGCGAACGCCGTGGCGATGGTCGCGACACCCGTCAGCACGCCTGTGGCGGCGAGCACGCCGACGGGCCTCCGGGCGGCAGGGACCGCCCGGAGGAGTCGTGGGTCGAAGGGCTTCATCCGGTGGCCTCGGGCATCGTCAGCGGTGTGCCGTCTCGAGCGGCGCGTCGTCGGGAATGTGCCTGGTGCCCAAGCGCTTCCGGAACACCCAGTACGTCCACGCCTGGTAGAGCAGGACGATCGGGGTGAAGACGAGCGCGACGACCGTCATGACCTTGAGCGTGTAGTCGGTGCTCGAGGCGTTGTCGACGGTCAGGCTCCAGGCCGGGTTCGTCGACGACGGCATGACGTTCGGGAACAGCGTCAGGAAGTACGTCGCGACGGCCGTGGCGATGGTGACGGCGGTGCCGACGAACGCCCAGCCCTCGCGCCCGGCACGGTTGGCGGCGAGCGCGCCAAGAAGCGCGACGGCCGCGACCACGGTCGTGGCCCACGAGGCCGCCCTGCCGTCGGTGAACCCGAGCCAGAGCAGCAGCGCCACGGCGAGAACGGCGGCCAGGCTTCCCACCCGCTCGGCGATGGCGCGTGCCTCGAGACGGATGCGGCCCTCGGTCTTCAGGGCGACGAAGATCGCGCCGTGCGTGAGGAAGAGCGCGACGAACACGAAGCCGCCGAGGAGACCAGCCGGGTTGAGCAGGGTGAAGAGGTTGCCCGTGAACTCCTTGCTCGCGTCGATCGGCACCCCGCGCACGATGTTCGTCAGGGCCACGCCCCAGAGGAAGGCGGGCACGAGCGAGCCCCAGAAGATCGCCAGGTCCCAGCGCGCCTTCCACTGGGACTCAGGGCGCTTGTGCCGGTACTCGAAGCCGAGGTTGCGCAGGATGAGGGCGACGAGGATCACGAGCAGCGGCAGGTAGAAGCCGCTGAACAGCGTGGCGTACCAGTGCGGGAAGGCGGCGAACGTCGCGCCGCCCGCCGTGAGCACCCACACCTCGTTGCCGTCCCAGACCGGCCCGATCGTGTTGAGCAGGACGCGGCGGCGCTTCTCGGCGTCGACGGGGTCGGTGGCGTACTTCTTGCCACCGAGGACGGGCAGCAGCATGCCGACCCCGAAGTCGAAGCCCTCGAGGACGAAGTAGCCGGTCCACAGGACGCCGAGGACGATGAACCAGAAGGTTGCGAGATCCATTGCGGTCCAGCCCCTTTCAGTAGGCGAAGGCGAGGGGGGCGTCCTCGTCACGGTCGGCTGGGTCCTGCGGCTGCTCGAAGGGCTCGGCGCCCTTGCGCACGTAGTGCAGGAAGAGCTTGATCTCCACCACGGCCAGCGCCCCGTAGAGCAGCGTGAAGACCGTCATGGACGTGATGACCTCGCCGATCGAGACCCCCGGGGAGACACCGGTCGCGGTCGTCATGAGGCCGAAGACGAGCCACGGCTGGCGGCCCATCTCGGTGAAGATCCAGCCGAAGCTGTTGGCGAAGATGGGCAGGAACGGCGTCAGGATGGCCGCCCAGAGCAGCCAGCGGTGTGTCGGCGTGCGGCCCTTGCGGGTCAGCCACAGCACCGCGAGCGAGACTGCTGCCCCCGCCATGCCGAGCCCGATCATGAGACGGAAGGTCCAGTACGTGGTCGGGATGTTCGGGGCATAGCCGGTCGCCGACGCGACCAGCGGGTTGCCGCTCGCGCCGTACGTGTCGGCATACAGGGCCTTGAGGTCGTTGATGCCCTCGACGGCGCCGCCGAAGTTGCCGGTCGCGAGGAAGCTGAGCAGGCCGGGCACCTCGATGATGGCGTTCGCGTGCGACCCGTCGAGCGAGCCGACAGAGAGCACCGAGAAGGGGGCGCCCTCGCCGGCGGGAACCGACTCGTAGAGGGCCTCGGCGGCGGCCATCTTCATCGGCTGCACCTCGGTCATGATCTTGCCCTGGACGTCGCCGGTCAGGGAGACGCCGAGCGCGGCGACGAGCGTCACGACGGCGCCGATGCGGGTCGCCCGGCGGTACATCGGGGCGTCGCTCTGTGAGACGTCCACGCCGCCCTCCTTGGCGCGCAGTGCCTCCCGTCGCATGCACCACAGCGCCACGCCCATGACGACGGCACCACCGGCCATGTACGCGGCGAAGATCACGTGCGGGAACGTGACGAGCTGCACCTTGTTGGTGAGCACCGCGAAGAAGTCGGTGAGCTCGGCGCGGCCCGTCGCCCTGTTGTAGGTGTAGCCGACCGGGTGCTGCATGAACGAGTTGGCCGACAGGATGAAGTACGCCGACAGCACGGTTCCGATGTGGACGATCCACATCGTCGCGGCGTGGAGCTTCTCGGGGATGCGGCCCCAGCCGAAGATCCAGAGGCCGAGGAAGGTCGACTCGAGGAAGAAGGCGAGCAGCGCCTCGATGGCGAGCGGCGCCCCGAAGATGTCACCGACGAAGCGCGAGTAGTCGCTCCAGTTCATGCCGAACTGGAACTCCTGCACGATGCCCGTCACCAGGCCGAGCGCGAAGTTGATGAGGAAGAGCTTGCCGAAGAACTTCGCCAGTCGCAGCCACTGCTCGTTGTGCGTGCGCACCCAGGCGGTGTGGAAGAAGGCGACGATCGCGGACATGCCGATGGTGATCGGCACGAAGAGGAAGTGGTACACGGTGGTGATGGCGAACTGCCACCGTGCCAGGTCCGTTGCATCCATCAAGACTCTCCGGAAGGTCGGCGGAACTACAGGTCGTAGTAGATACTACACGGTGTAGTTGATGCTTCTCGCCGGGCGTCGAGGGCCTCCGCATTGATCCGCATTGATCCGCATTGACAGGCGGACCCCCCGATGGGTCAATCTCGGCATGGCCGACCTGCCGTTCGCCGCCGACATCGTCATCGACCCGGAGTCGCGTGAGTCGCCGTTCGAACAGGTGCGCTCCCAGCTCGAGGCGCGCATCCGTGACGGCCGGCTGATGCCGGGGGACCGGCTCCCCACCGTGCGGGGCCTCGCCGTCCGGCTCGGCCTCGCCGCCAACACCGTCGCGCGCGCCTACAAGCTGCTCGAGGCGGCCGGACTCGTCGAGACGCACAGCCGGGCCGGCACGACGGTCGCCTCCGGTGCCCATGCGGCCGAGGCCGCGCTCGCGGCGCTCGCCGCCCGCTTCGTCGCCGA
>JABFXB010000185.1 GCA_013361975.1 Dermatophilaceae bacterium | reverse complement strand
ACGACCTCGGCGCCGGCCTCGTGCGCGGTGCGCACCACCGAGAGCGCGTAGTCACGGTCGAGGTGCCAGCCGTCGAAGAAGTGCTCGCAGTCGAGGAAGACGCGGCGGCCCTGGCCGACGAGGTAGGAGACGGTGTCGCGCACCATCTCGAGGTTCTCCTCGAGGGTGGTCTTCAGGGCGCGCTCGACGTGGCCGGTGTGCGACTTCGCGACGAGGCACACGACGGACGCGCCCGAGTCGACGAGGGCCTGCACGAGCGGGTCCTCCGCGGCGGCCCCGCCGGCCTTGCGGGTGGCCCCGAAGGCGGCGAGGGTCGCACGGCGGAGGTGGAGCTCCTGTCGGGCCCGCTCGAAGAACTCGGTGTCCTTCGGGTTCGCACCCGGCCAGCCTCCCTCGATGAAGTCCACCCCGAGGTCGTCGAGGAGCCCGGCGATGGCCAGCTTGTCCGACACCGACAGGTTGAGACCCTCCTGCTGGGCGCCGTCGCGCAGGGTGGTGTCGTAAACGTGCAGGGCATCCATGGCCTTCATTGTCCTCGATCCAGGGGGCGGGTCCATGTGGTCGCTCGGTCCTCGGTCCCATTCATCTGGTGCCGCTCGGCCCGGTGTGGCTCTGCAGCGGTCTCCGTGGCTCGTGGCCGGGAAACAAAAAGACCCCCCGGGGACGGGAGGTCTGCGCGACGAGAGGTTTCCTCGTCGCGCTAGCTGATAATGAGCGTGCTCGTGGCAAGCCGGGAAGCGGTCACGGGATCAGGGTGGCAGGGCCGTCCGGCGGGCGAAACCGCCGGTCCGCCATGTGGGACCGGGTCCGTCGCCCGCGGACGACCCGAACCGTCAGAGGTGACCGCTCCTCCGCCCGGCGGCATACGTCCTCGCTGCCTCGACGAGGGCTTGGAAGAGACGCGGGTCGTCACCGACCTCCGGGTGCCACTGGACGGCGACGCGGAAGAAGGCCCCCGGGTCCTCCATCGCCTCGAGCGTGCCGTCGTCGGCCCACGCCGACGGCTCGTAGCCGGGGTGGGTGAGCACCGACTGGTGGTGGTAGCTCGGCACGACGGCGCCGTCGCCGATGATGCCGGACAGCTTGGTGCCGGGGACCGTTCGCACGTGGTGGCTGCCGTAGGTCGCCGGCGCCGGCGAGTGCAGGTCGTGCCCCACGCGGTCGGGCAGGTGCTGCTCGAGCACTCCCCCGGCCGCCACCGCCATCACCTGCATGCCGCGGCAGATCCCGAGCAGCGGCACGTCGAGCGCGGCCGTGGCGTGGGCGAGGGCGAGCTCGGTCGTGTCCCGGTCGGGCCGCGACGCCTGCACCGACGCGTGCCGCTCGTCGGCGTACAGCTCGGGCGCCACGTCGACGCCGCCGGCGAGAATCACCCCGTCCAGGCGGGCGAGCAGCTCGTGGGCGACCCCGTCGTCCGCGTCGGGTCGCGGCGGCACCACGACCGCGATGCCGCCGGCATCCTCGACGTGGCCGACGTAGCGGTAGGGCACCAGGGCCCCCGGCACGTCGACCCAGCGGCCCCACGACGCCCTCTCGACGTAGGCCGTGATGCCGATGACGGGGCGTGCGTCCACGACGACCTCCTCAGAGCGGGGTGACGTACGCGCCGGAGATGCCGCCGTCCACGAGGAACGTCGAGGCCGTGATGAAGCTCGACTCGTCGGAGGCGAGGAAGAGGACGGCATTCGCCATCTCCTCCGGCTCGCCGAACCTGCCCATGGGCACGTGCACGAGCCGTCGCGCGGCACGCTCCTCGTCCTTGGCGAAGAGCTCCTGGAGCAGCGGCGTGTTCACCGGGCCGGGGCAGAGCGCGTTGACGCGCACCCCCTCGCGGGCGAACTGGACACCGAGCTCGCGGCTCATCGAGAGCACGCCACCCTTGCTCGCGCTGTAGGAGATCTGCGAGGTGGCGGCGCCCATGACGGCGACGAAGGAGGCCGTGTTGATGATCGAGCCTGATCTCTGCTCGAGCATGTAGGGCAGGGCTGCCTTGCAGCACAGGTAGACAGACGTGAGGTTGACCTCCTGCACCTTGCGCCACGCGTCGAGTTCGGTGTCGAGGATCGAGTCGTCCTCGGGCGGGCTGATGCCGGCGTTGTTGAAGGCGATGTCGACCGAGCCGTAGGTCTCCTTCGCCGTGCGGAAGAGCGTGTCGACGTCCTCCTTGCTCACGACGTCGACGCGCACGAACGTCCCCCCGACCTCGTCGGCGATGCGCGGCCCGTTCGTCTCGTCGAGGTCGCCGATGACCACCTTGGCGCCCTCCTCGGCGAACCGCCGCACGGTAGCCAGTCCGATGCCGGAGCACCCGCCCGTGATGACCGCGACCTTGCCGTCGAGCCTGCCTGCCATGAGTCCTCTTCCTTTGCGCGTCAATGGTTTTCAGTCGTGGGTGGCCGCCTGGGCAACCCTCACTCGGTGGAGATGAAGACGTTCTTGACCTCGGTGAAGGCCTCGAGCGCGTCGGGCCCGAGCTCACGTCCGATGCCGCTCTGCTTGAAGCCGCCGAAGGGGGTCGAGTAGCGCACGCTGCTGTGCGAGTTGACCGACAGGTTGCCGGCCTCGACGCCGCGCGCGACACGCAGCCCGCGCCCGAGGTCGCGCGTCCAGATGGACCCCGAGAGGCCGTATGCCGTGTCGTTCGCCTTGGCGACCGCATCGGCCTCGTCGTCGAACGGCAGCACCGCCACGACCGGGCCGAAGACCTCCTCCTGCCAGACGGGGTCGGACGTGGAGCGCGGCAGGACGACGGTCGGGGCGTACCAGTAGCCGGCCCCCTCGGGGGCGGTGCCACGGAACGCGACGTCGACGCCGTCGGACGCGCCCTCGACGTAGGCGCTGACCCGCTCGTGCTGCTCGGCGCTGATGAGCGGCCCCATCTCCGCGGCCTCGTCGTGCGGGTCGGTCACGACGACGCCGCGCACCGCCGTCTCGAAGTGCTCCATGAAGCGGTCGAAGGCGCTGCGCTCGACGAGGATGCGGCTGCGGGCGCAGCAGTCCTGCCCCGCGTTGTCGAACACGGCATACGGGGCCCGTGCGGCGGCCAGCTCGAGGTCGGAGTCGGCGAAGACGATGTTGGCGCTCTTGCCACCGAGCTCGAGCGTGACCCGCTTGACCTGGTCGGCGGCGCCGCGCATGATCCGCTGGCCCACTGCCGTCGACCCTGTGAAGCACACCTTGCGCACGTCGGGGTGCGTGACGAAGCGCTCGCCCACGACCGAGCCCTTGCCCGGAACGACGGTGAAGACGCCCTCGGGGAGGCCTGCCTCCAGGGCCAGCTCGCCGAGGCGCATCGCCGTGAGCGGTGTGAGCTCGGCGGGCTTGAGCACCACGGTGTTGCCCGCGGCGAGTGCAGGCGCGAACCCCCAGCCGGCGATCGGCATCGGGAAGTTCCACGGCACGATGATGCCGACGACGCCGAGGGGCTCACGGAACGTGACGTCGATGCCGCCGGCCACCGGGATCTGCCGGCCGAAGTTCCGTTCGGGCGCGCCCGAGTAGTAGGCGAGCACGTCGCGGACGTTGCCCGCCTCCCACCGTGCGTTGCCGATCGTGTGCCCGGCGTTCTCGACCTCGAGCAGCGCGAGCTCCTCCTGGTGCTCGCCGACGAGGTCGGAGAACCGGCGCAGCAGCAGCGCCCGGTCGGCCGGCGCCACGGCCCGCCAGCCCGGGCTCGCCGCCGCGGCACGCCCGATCGCCGCGTCCGCCTCCTCGACGGTGGCGAGCTCGACGCTGCGGACGAGCTGCTCGGTGGCCGGGTTGATGACGTCGTGCGTGGTGGTCACAGTCGCTCGAATCCTCTCCTGCGCTCCCAGTCGGTGACGGCGGCGTTGAAGGCCGTGATCTCGACGTCGGCGGCGTTGACGTAGTGGTCGACGACGTCGTCTCCGAACGCCGCCCGGGCCACCGTGGAGCAGGCGAGCAGGTCGCGCGCCTCCTGCAGGGTCGAGGGCACGTGCGGCTTGTCGGAGGTGTAGGCGTTGCCCTCGAGGGCAGGCTCCAGCTCCAGCTCATGCTCGATGCCGTGCAGCCCGCCGGCGAGCATCGCGGCGACGGCGAGGTACGGGTTGAGGTCGCCGCCGCCGACCCGGTTCTCGACTCGCAGGGCCGCACCGTGGCCGACCACACGGAGGGCGCACGTGCGGTTGTCGCGCCCCCAGGCGACAGCGGTGGGGGCGAAGCTGGCCGAGGCGAAACGCTTGTAGGAGTTGATGTTCGGCGCGTAGAAGTAGGTCAACTCTCGCTGGGTGGCGAGGATGCCGGCGAGGAAGTGCTCGAACATCGCGCTGTGCCCGTGCTCTCTCGCCTCGTCGACGAAGACGGTCTCGCCGTCCAGGCCGCGCAGCGAGAGGTGGATGTGGCACGAGCT
>JABFXB010000431.1 GCA_013361975.1 Dermatophilaceae bacterium | reverse complement strand
ATCGAGGTCGAACAGCTGCTCAACACCCGACCCCGCGCCACCCTCGGCTTCCACACTCCGGCCGTTAGGCTCGACGAACTACTAACCGTTGCACACACGAGTTGAGACCGCCCGCCCCACCCCGTCCGAAACTGAGCACTCGACGAACGAGTGCCCAGTTCCCCACGCCCCACCCCGTCGGGAAGGGGCACTCGACGGGTTGGTGGGGAGGGGTCAGTGCTTGCGCAGCAGGGCGAAGAACATCGCGTCGGTGCCGTGCCGGTGGGGCCACAGCTGCACGAACGGGCCGTCGCCGAGGTCGGGCAGCGGTTGCCCGGACGCGTCGACGAAAAGCGCTCGCGCGTCGAGGATCTCGATGTCGTCGCGTCTCTTGGCGACGTCGCTGACGACGAAGCGGGTCTCGTTGAGGTGCGGGCTGCACGTCGCGTAGCCGACGAGGCCCCCCGGCGCCGTGGCGTCGATGCCGGAGGTGAGCAGCTCGCGCTGCAGCCCGGCGAGGGCGGCGACGTCGTCGGGAGTGCGGCGCCAGCGTGCCTCGGGGCGGCGGCGGAGTGCGCCGAGCCCCGTGCAGGGCGCGTCGATGAGCACCCGGCTGAAGCCCTCGGGCTCGACCTCACCGAGGTCACGACCGTCGCCCTCGCGCACCTTGAGGCTCACGTCCGCATCGTGCGCGGCTGCGCGGGCCGCCGCCAGGGTCTGCCAGACGAGGTCGGCCCGGTGCTCGCTGATCTCGTTGGCCACGAAGGGAATCCGGCGCTCGATCGCCAGCGCGGCAAGCAGTCCGGCCTTCCCGCCGGGACCGGCGCACAGGTCGAGCCATCGCTCGTGCCTGGCCGCCTCACCGCCCACCTCTGCGGAAGCCAGCGCCAGGACGAGCAGCTGTGACCCCTCGTCCTGCACTGCAGCCCGTCCGTCGCGCACGGCAGCGATCGCACCCGGGTCGCCCTCGGGCAGGGTCGCGCCGACGGGGCTGAGGCCTGTGCGCTGGGCGCCGTCGTGCTCGAGCTCGTCGAGGGAGGCGAGGCCCGGGCGTGCCACGAGCGAGACCCTGGCCGGCTCGTTGTCGCTCTCGAGGAGCGCGGTCAGCGACTCGTCCACTGTGGAGGCGTCAGCGGCCCCGTGGCCGATGAGCGCCGCTCGCAGCGCCTTGGCGACCCACACGGGGTGCGAGGTGCGCAGGGCCAGGCGCTCCACGGGATCGTCGATGCCGCCGGTCACGAGCGAGACCCACTCGTCGGGCGTGCGCTCGCTGATGCGTCGCATCACGGCGTTGACGAAGCCCGAGGCGCCGGCGCCGTTCACCTGCCGCGCCAGCGCGACGGTCTCGTCGACCGCGGCGTGGGTGGCCACCCGCATCCCGAGCAGCTGGTGAGCGCCGAGCCTCAGGGTGTCGAGCACGTTCCCGTCGATCTTGCCCACGGGCCGGCCAGCGGCCGAGGCGATGATCGCGTCGTAGAGGCCCGAGAGGCGCGTCGTCCCGTAGACGAGCTCGGTGGCAAAACCGGCGTCGCGTCCACGGATCTGCTTGTCACGCAAAATTTTCGGCAGGACGAGGTTGGCATAGCCACCGTCGGCCACGTCGCGCATCGCCGTGTAGGCGGCCAAACGCGCCGGGTCGGTGCGGCGGGCCCGCTCGGACGGCCGCAGCTCGGACCGATGGCCGGCCGAGCGTTCCCGGGCCCGTGGTCGCTGCCGGTCGCCACGGCGGCCGTCACCGCGGTCGTCACGGCGGTCGTCACTCATCGCCGACCCGCTCCCCTGCCTCGATGCGCATGCCACGCGCCCAGTCGGCGGCGGCCATCGCCTTCTTGCCGTGCGCCTGGACCTGGCCGAGGCGCACCGGGCCGGTTCCCGTGCCGACGAAGACGGCCTTCTTCGTCACGTGCAGCTCGCCCGGCGTGAGCGACTCGGGTGACGGGAGCTCGTCTGCGGACGCCACGCCCACCGGGGCGACCTTGAGGCGCTCGCCGCGGAACGTGGTCCACGCGCCCGGGGCGGGCGTGCAGCCGCGCACCAGCCGGTCGATCGCCAGGGCCGGCCGCTGCCAGAGGATGCGGGCGTCGTCGACCTCGATCTTCGGAGCGAGGGACACGCCCTCGGACGACTGCGGCCTGGGGACGAGCTCGCCCGCCTCCAGGCCGTCGAGGGTGGCGACGAGCAGGCCCGCGCCGGCGACCGACAGGCGCTCGAGAAGGTCGCCCGCCGTGTCGGTGGGTCGGATCGTCTCGGTCATCACCCCGAGCACCGGACCGGTGTCGAGCCCGCGCTCGATGACGAACGTCGAGGCTCCGGTGACCTCGTCGCCGGCCATGAGGGCGTGCTGCACCGGCGCGGCGCCGCGCCAGGCGGGCAGCAGGGAGAAGTGCAGGTTCACCCAGCCCAGCCGAGGGATCGCGAGCGCGTCCGGAGGGATGAGGTTCCCGTACGCCACGACCGGGCAGGCGTGCGGCGCCAGGTCGCGCAGGGCGTCGAGGAAGTCGGGGTCCTTGACCCGCGCAGGCGTGAGCACCGGCACCCCGAGCTCCTCCGCCCGGCGGCGTACCGGGGAGGGCTCGAGGCGACGGCCCCGCCCGGACGGCGCGTCGGGACGGGTGACGACGCCGACGAGCTCGTGGGAGGAGGCCGCGACCGCGTCGAGGCTGGGCACCGCCGCCTCGGGCGTGCCTGCGAAGACGACCCTCATGTCACATCGCCCGGCCGAAGGTGGAGTGCGGGCTGATTCGGACCTCGGGCGGGTTGTCGGCGAACCACTCCGCCTCGCGGATCGCACGCATCGCCTCACGGCGCGCGGCCGGGTCGAGACGGTCGACGAAGAGGACGCCGTCGAGGTGGTCGGTCTCGTGCTGGACGCAGCGGGCGAGCAGGTCGGTGCCTTCGAGGACGACCGGCTCGCCGTGCATGTTCTGGCCCTTGGCCACGACCTTCAGCGCGCGCTTCGTGTCGAAGGCCAGCCCGGGGATCGACAGGCATCCCTCGGGGCCGTCCTGCTCCTCGTCGGAGAGGTCGAGGACGGGGTTGACGAGGTGTCCGAGCACGCCGTCGACCCAGTAGGTGAAAACTCTCAGCCCGACCCCGATCTGGGGCGCTGCCAGGCCTGCGCCGGGTGCGTCGAGCATCGTGTCCTCGAGGTCCTTGACCAGCACCCGCAGCTGCTTGTCGAAATCGACGACCTCGGCGGCCGCCGTGCGCAGCACCGGGTCGCCGAAGAGTCGGATGTCCTTGATCGACACGGAGACGGGTCCTTCGGACGGGGTCGGGCGGCCAGCGCCGATTCTAGGCCCCGCGCCTCGCCGCCCGGCCCACCTGGTGCCGCTCGCCGTCCTCGGTCGGGTGAAGGACGTCGACGGTCCGGGTGCTGGGACGCAACCCGTCCCATCCGGTGCAACCACTTCGCAAACCACCCAAACGGGTGCAGTCTGGGTGGCGCGTCGCCGAGCGACTCGTCCCCGACGGCGGCGTCCACCCCTTCGACACCACGGAGCCACCATGCGCGATCCCCGCACGACCCCGCCTCGTCTCTTCCGCCAGTCACCGTCGCCCCGCTCGGTGCACCGGGTCCTGCTCGCACTCGTCGTGAGCGTGCTGCTCGTCCCGCTCGGCGCGCCCTCGAGCGGGCAGGCGGTCTCCCCCACGACGAGACACTTCATCAGCAACCTGCGCGGGTCCACGGCCCCGAAGGCTCTGGGCTACAACGTCTTCGACACCAGCGCCTCCGGCGTCGCGACCCTGCCGGCCGGCGTACAGGGCTTGGTGTGGCTCGGCCAGAAGTGCCCGACCTCGGCGGATGCCACCTTCCGCTCGACGGTGGACAGGCTGGCGACCAACCCGAAGGTGTTCGGCTACTACCTCTCGGACGAGCCGCACGTCGCCGACTGCCCGCGGGGTCCTGCCGCACTCGCGAGCCGGGCGGACTACATCCGGGCGAAGAGCCGTGGTGCCCAGAGGTCCTTCATCGTGCTCTCGCGCGTCGCGGACTACAGCGCCTTCCGACCGGCCGCCACGCACGTCGACCTCGTCGGCATCGACCCCTACCCGTGCTCGGTGGCGTCGCCCGGCTGCCCGGTCACGAAGATCCGCGACAAGGTCACCGCCGCGCGCGGGGCGGGCATCCCGGTGGCCGCGATCGTGCCCGTGCACCAGGCGTTCGGGCAGCAGAACATCGCAGGCGGGTACTACCGGCTGCCCACCGCGACGCAGATGCGGGCCATGCTCGCGGAGTGGGACCGCCTCGTCCCGTCACCGGTGATGGACTACGCGTACGGCTGGTCGCACCAGTCGTCCTCCAACCCCACGCTGGTGGACTCCCGGTCCCTGCAGTCGGTGCTCGCCGCCCACAACGGAGTCGTGGTGCGCTGAGCCCCGGTCGCCGCGGTCAGCCCCTCGCG
>JABFXB010000209.1 GCA_013361975.1 Dermatophilaceae bacterium | reverse complement strand
GGCGGCATCCCGGGCATGACCCACCTCGCGACCTCGCAGATGAAGAAGGCCATCGCCGACCTCGACGTCCCGGAGGTCCCCGACTTCCTCGACCAGATCGTGGCGTCGGGCGGTCACCTGTGGGCGTGCCGGATGTCGGCGGACATGCAGCACCTCACCGAGTCCGACCTGCGCGACGACGTCGAGGGCATCATCTCCGCCTCCGACTTCATCGAGCTCACGGAGGGGGCGCAGCTGCTCTTCATCTGAGGCAGGTGCGCCGAGGTCGCGGCCACGTCGTCACGGAGCGGCCTTCACACGATCTCCACACGTCGCACCCGCGCCCTCCGGCTGCACCCTCCTAGAGTCGAAGGCATGAGCCAGGGGAACACGGAGCGTCCGTCGGGTGCGCCCTCACCGGCGACACTGCTCGTCGTGGAGGACGACCCGACCATCAACCAGGCGGTCACGGACCGCCTTGTCGCAGAAGGGTTCCAGGTAGTCCGGGCCTTCGACGGCCCGGGCGCCGTCGAGGCGCACGGCCGGCATGCCCCGGACCTCATCGTGCTCGACCTCATGCTGCCCGGCTTCGACGGGCTCGAGGTGTGCCGTCGCATCCAGCGCGAGCGCCCCGTGCCGGTGCTCATGCTGACGGCGCGAGCCGACGAGACCGACCTGCTCGTCGGCCTCGGCGTCGGGGCCGACGACTACGTCACCAAGCCCTTCCGGATGCGCGAGGTCGTCGCGCGCATCCGCGCCCTGCTGCGCCGCGTCGAGCGTGCCAGGGAGCTCGCCGCCGAGCAGCCACCGGTGCTCTCCCTCGGCGACCTCGCCGTCGACCGTGGGTCGCGCCGGGTCACGGTGCGGCGCGGCGAGGTGCACCTGACGCCGCTGGAGTTCGACCTGCTGCTCGCGCTCGCCGCGGAGCCCGGCGCGGTGCGTGGTCGCGACGAGCTCATGCGAGACGTGTGGGGCTGGGCGGACGCCGGCGGCACGCGCACCCTCGACAGCCACGTGAAGTCGCTGCGGGCGAAGATCGGCGCCGGACGCGTGCGCACGGTCCACGGGGTCGGCTACGCCCTCGAGACCGACCCCGCAGGCTCGGACGGAACGGCCCCTGCCGCACCCGCGGACGAGACCTCGTGAACACCGACCGCCCCCTCGACGCCGTCCGGTCGATCAAGGTCAAGCTCGGCCTGCTCGTCGCGGTCAGCATCGTCGCGGCGATCCTCGTGTCCGAGATCGGCGACCGCGCCGAGGTGCCGGTGTGGCTCACGGTGCCGGTGACCGTCGTGGCGGCCCTGGGCGTCACCCAGTGGCTGGCCCGCGGCATGACCTCGCCGCTGCGGGAGATGACGGCGGCCGCATCACGGATGGCGACCGGCGACTACTCGCAGCGGGTCACCGCCACGGCCACCGACGAGGTCGGCACCCTCTCGAAGGCCTTCAACACCATGGCCGCCGACCTCGCCGACGCAGACCGGCAGCGCCGCCAGCTCGTCGCCACGGTCTCGCACGAGCTGCGCACCCCGCTGACGGCCCAGCAGGCCCTGCTCGAGAATCTCGTCGACGGCGTCGTGCGGCCCGACGACGCCGTGCTGCGCACCGCGCTGGCACAGGCGGAGCGGCTCGGCGCGCTCGTGGGCGACCTCCTGGACCTGAGCCGGGTCGACGGCGGGCGGGTCCCGCTCGCGCTGGCCAGGGTGGACGTGCGCGGGCTCGTCGACAGAGCCGTGGCCGAGGCCGGCGTCTCGCGCCGCGGCACCGTGCACGTCGTCGACGTGCCCGAGGAGCTCACCGTCACCGCCGACGCCGCACGCCTGCACCAGGTGCTCGCCAACCTGCTCGACAACGCCGATCGGCACAGCCCCGCCGGGGGCACCGTCACCGTCAGCGCAGGCCGGGAGGGCGGGGACCGCTGGTGGCTGCTCGTGGCCGACGAGGGCGCCGGCATCCCGCCGGAGGACGCCGAGCGCGTCTTCGACCGGTTCGGGTCCGGAGACGACGCGGGCGGCGGCACGGGCATCGGACTCGCCATCGCCAGCTGGGTCTGCGAGCTCCACGGGGGCTCGATCGCGGCCCTGCCGACACCGCCGGGGGAGCGGGGCGCCCGCATCCGCGCCGTCCTGCCCCGCACGCCGCAGCCCCCTGCGCACCCCTCGACGCCCCCGACCACCGAGGAGACCGTCGTGCCCGTCCCGACTCCCGCCACCGCAGGGCCTTCACCGGCCGCCCCACAGGGCGGACGAGCCGCGCCAAGCGGCCCTCCGGCATACGCGCCCGTGCCCGTCGGCACACCCAAGCCGCTGCTCGACTCGCTCTTCGGCGACCTGTGGCCCGAGACCGGCGTGCGACCGCAGGTGAAGCTGCTGCTCACCTGCGTCGGGGTCGGTGTGCTCGCCGCCGTCCTGCTGCCCTACCGCGACATGGGCCTGGCCCTCTTCGTCGTGCTCGTCGTCGGCGGTGCCGTGCTCTGGCGCACCACCGAGCGGCGCCTCACGACCTGGACCCTGGCCACGTCGGCCGTCTGCGTCGGCCTCGCCTCCCTCGCCGTGCTGCGCGCCACGGACTGGCTCATGGTGCTCGCGGTGATGCTGGGCATTCTCCTGACGACGACGGCGCTGACCGACGCCAGGGGACTGCTGTCGATGGTCGCGGGCGCCGCCTCGTGGCCGCTGGCGGCGCTGCGCGGGCTGCCGCTGCTCGGCCGGAGCATCGGCGCGACCAGCCGGGTCAGCATCGTCTGGCCGGTCGTGCGCACCGCCGCGATCTCGCTCGTCGCCCTCGTCGTCTTCGGCGGCCTCTTCGCCTCTGGTGACGCGATCTTCGGGTCGTGGGCGAGCGCTCTCGTGCCCCAGTTCGCTTGGGACAGCTTGACGTTCCGCTTCTTCGTCGGGTTCGTCATGGGCGGCGCCCTGCTCGCTGCCGCCTACGTCGCGCTCAACCCGCCACGGGTCCAGCGGGTGGTCCTGCCTGCCGGTCGTCCCGTCACGCGCCCCTTCGAGTGGGTCGTCCCGGTGGGGCTCGTCGTCGCGCTCTTCGTCGCCTTCGTCGTGGCCCAGGCCGCGGCCCTCTTCGGCGGCCACGACTACGTCCAGCGCACGACGGGGCTGACGTACGCCGACTACGTGCACCAGGGCTTCGGGCAGCTCACCTTCGCGACCGTGCTCACCCTGCTGACCATCGCCATCGCCGCGCGCAAGGCCCCGCGGGAGACGGCGCGCGAGCGACTGGTCGTGCGGGCCGTGCTCGGTGCCCTGTGTGCGCTGACGCTCGTCGTCGTCGGCTCCGCGCTGCACCGCATGGACCTCTACCAGCAGGCGTACGGCTTCACGGTGCTGCGCGTGCTCGTCGACGCGTTCGAGCTGTGGCTCGGGCTCCTCGTCGTGCTCGTCACGGTGGCCGGGACCCGGCTCAGGGGCTGGTGGCTCCCGCGTGCGGCACTGATGTCGGCGGCCGCCTTCGTCCTCGTCGGCGGGATCATCAACCCGGAGGCGTGGGTGGCCCAGCACAACATCGACCGTTACGTCGCGACGGGCAAGCTCGACGCCGCGTACCTCCGCACCCTCGGGCCCGATGCCACCCCGACGGTCGTCGCCGGCCTGCCGCGCCCGCTCTCCGCCTGCATCGTGCTGCCGTCGACCATCGAGGCCCGAGCGGCTCGGGAGGACGTGCTCTCGTGGAACCTCGGACGTTCGCGGGAGGTGTCATGGGCCCCGGCGCCCATGACACCCACCGAGGCGGCGGCGTGCCCCGCCCTCATGGCCGCGGCGGGCAGGCGCTGAGGCAGGATGGGCGGGTGCGCCGTGACATCGCCGAGCGGTTCGAGCTGGACCCGGCCCTGACCCATCTCAACCACGGCGCCTTCGGGGCCGTGCCCCGGTCGGTGCGCGAGGCCCAGGACCGGGCCCGCGCCCGCATCGAGCGGGCCCCGATGCGGGCCTTCCGCGACGAGCTGGCGGCTGCGCTGGCCGGCGCGCGCGAGCAGGCCGCGGCGTTCCTCGGCCTTCCCACCGACTCGACCGCCCTCGTGCGCAACGTCACCGAGGGGGTCGGCGTCGTGCTCCAGGGGCTCGGCATCGGGCCGGGCGACGACGTCGTCGTGAGCAACCACGGGTACCTCACGGCCGGCTGGTCGGCCGAGGCGCGAGGGGCGACGCTGCGCAGGGCCGAGTTCCCGGTGGACGCCGATCCGGGCAAGGTGGCCGCGGCGTTCGCGGCGGCGGTCACCGACCGCACCCGGCTGGTGATCGTCGACCAGATCACCTCGCCGACCGCCCTGCTGCTCCCGGTCGCCGAGGTCGCGGCAGCCGTGGCTCCCGTGCCGGTCCTCGTCGACGCGGCACACGTGCCCGGCGCGCTCCCCGGGCTCGACGTCGAGGACCTCGGGGTCGCGTTCTGGGCCGG
>JABFXB010000192.1 GCA_013361975.1 Dermatophilaceae bacterium | reverse complement strand
CGGAGGCCCTGGGGCTCGTCATGGCGGTCCTCGAGGGGCACCGCGACGCCGCCGACCCGACCGAGATCGTGGGCGCCGCCCTCTCCAAGATCCTGCGGGTGCTGCCGCAGCCCGTCGCCGAGCCGCTGCGCGCGGTGCGCCGAGACCCTGGGCCCCCGCCCGAGGAGAGCCGCCGGGTCGACGCCGCCGTCACCGGCCAGCTCGTCGAGGCCTGCACCAGGGCCCGACGCGTCCACCTGACCTACCGCCTGGGCCCCGAGACCGAGCGGCCCATGGAGGTCGACCCGTGGGCGGTGGTGCTGCGCCACAGCCGGTGGTATCTCCTCGGTTTCTCCCACACCCGGCAGGCAGTCCGCGCCCTGCGCGTCGACCGGATCGTGTCGGTCTTCACGACGTCGCAGGCGTTCACGCCGCCACCCGACCTCGACGCCCTGCGTGCACTCGAGGAGCACCTCTCCCAGGGCTGGCGCCACCCGGTCGAGGTGCTCTTCCGTGCCTCCTTCGACGACACCGCACGCTGGGTGCCCCGCAGCCTGGGCCGCCTCGAGGTCGCCGAGGGCGGTGTGCTGCTGCGAGCCACGACCGACAACCCGGAGTGGTACGCCCGCCAGCTCGCGGTGACGCCCCTGGACTTCGAGGTGCACGGCTCACCGACCCTCGTCGACGCGGTCACGGCACTGGCAGCACGGCTGTCGCGGGCCGCCCGACCTGCGCGCCCGGCGCCACGCGTTCCGGAGGCGCGAAGCGGGTACGACCCCCGTGCACCAGAGAACGAATCCGAGTCGCCGCGCACTAGGGTGATCTCGACCGGACCGGGCAGCACCCGGTCCCGATCCCGAGGAGCGGCCAGATGAGCTTCAACGACAACGCCCAGCTCGACACCTCCCAGGTCGAGAGTGGCGGGAGCGGCGGCCTCGGGGGCGGCGGTGGCGGCTTCCCCGGCGGCATCCAGGTCGGTGGAGGCATCGGCGGCCTCATCCTGCTCGTGCTGATGCTCATCTTCGGCGGGGGCAAGATCCTCGGCGGCGGCGACTCCGGCGGGTCGGCCGGCGGCCTCCAGTCTCAGCAGCTCGACAGCAGCCAGGTCGCGGCGGCCGGCCAGGTCAACCGGAACCAGTTCTCGCAGTGCAAGACCGGAGCCGACGCCAACAAGAACGACGTGTGCCTCATCGTCGCCACGGTCAACAGCGTCCAGGACTACTGGCAGAAGACGCTGCCGAAGTACCAGATGAACTACGAGCCGGTGAGGACCGTCATCTACCAGGGCCAGACGCAGTCCGGCTGCGGCACCGCGAACTCCCAGGTCGGCCCCTTCTACTGCCCGCTCGACTCCAAGGTCTACGTCGACGCGAGCTTCTTCCAGGAGCTGCAGAGCAAGTTCGGCGCTGACGGCGGACAGCTCGCCAAGGAGTACGTCATCGCGCACGAGTACGGCCACCACATCCAGAACCTTCTCGGCATCCTCAACCGCGCCCAGCAGGACCCCCAGGGCCCCAACTCCGGGGCCGTGCGGGTCGAGCTGATGGCCGACTGCCTCGCCGGCACGTGGGTCAAGCACGCGACCGAGACGACCGACGCCACCGGCACGCCGCTGCTCAAGGCCATCACCGAGCAGGACATCAAGTCGGCGCTGTCGGCGGCGTCGGCCGTCGGTGACGACCGGATCCAAGAGAAGATGCAGGGCCGCGTCACGCCCGAGAACTGGACACACGGCTCGGCCGAGGCGCGGATGAACTGGTTCAGCCAGGGCTGGCAGACCGGCGACATCAACCAGTGCAACACCTTCGGCGTCGACACCGTCAGCTGACCCGATCAGGGGGTCTCGGTGAGCTCGATCCGCACGGCGCGGCCGCGGCGCAGGGCCGTCTCGAGGACGTCTCGCTTCGGGTCGGGCAGGTCGTAGAGCTCGCGCAGCGGCAGGCCCGCCAGGGCGCGCAGGGCGTGGGCGCCGAGAACCTCACGCACGAGGCCGCGGTCTCCCCCGACGACGAGCCCACGAGGTATGCCGTCTGCCCCCGAGGGCGGTGACTCGTCGTCGCCGAGCAGCACCCTGCGTGCGTGGCCGACGACCGCCTCGACGAGCTCATCGGCCTGCTTGCCGCGACGCCGTGCGAAGCGCTGCTGCGACCAGCCGCCGGCCGCCGTGCGCGACTGGACGTGCCGGGTGCCGACCTTGGACTCGCTCAGCACGCCCGCAATAGCCAGACCGACGGCATACCCACCCCGCCTGACGAGGACGACACCGAGCGGGTCGAACGCGAACGGCACTGCGGCGACAGTGGATCCGTCGCCGGCGCGAGCAGACACGACGACGCCGCCGGGACTGGCCGCCTCGGTGGCGTCGTAGGACCCGTGACGTTCGGCGAAGCCGGCCATCCAGCGGTCGAACCTCTCGGGGTCGACCTCGATGACGCGCGTCGTCACGAGTCGGGCGTGCGTCTGGTCAGAGGTTGAAGCCGAGAGCGCGCAGCTGCTCGCGGCCGTCCTCGGTGATCTTGTCAGGACCCCACGGCGGCATCCACACCCAGTTGATGCGGTGCGTCGTGACGAGGCCCTCGAGGGCCTGTGCGGTCTGGTCCTCGATGACGTCGGTGAGCGGGCAGGCCGCCGACGTGAGCGTCATGTCGATGACGGCGTGCGACTGCGCGTCGACGGTGATGCCGTAGACGAGGCCGAGGTCGACCACGTTGATGCCCAGCTCGGGGTCGACGACGTCGCGCATGGCTTCCTCCACGTCGGCGACGTTGGGAGGCGTAGACGAGGGAACGGTCTGGGTCATGACGAAA
Source organism: Dermatophilaceae bacterium (assembly GCA_013361975.1). Classification (GTDB taxonomy): domain Bacteria; phylum Actinomycetota; class Actinomycetes; order Actinomycetales; family Dermatophilaceae; genus Terrabacter. Next base: position 1,609 of record JABFXB010000192.1, on the reverse strand, counting down.
CTCCTTGTGGGGAGACGGAACTCGTGGTGGTGGGCGTCGAGATGTCGACGCCCGCGCGGGCGAGGGCATCGGTGAAGGCGGTCCAGCCGAGCAGCGCGCACTTGACGCGGGCGGGGTACTTCGAGACGCCGGCGAAGGCCACGCCGTCGCCGATGACGGTCTCGTCGCCGGCGATCTTGCCCTTGGAGGTGAGCATCTCGCGCATCGCCTCGAACGTCTCGAGCGCCTCGGAGACCGGTCGGCCGATGACCTCCTCGGCGAGCACCGACGAGCTGGCGACGGAGATGGAGCAGCCCTGCGCCTGGTAGGAGACGTCGGTGACGACCGCGTCGCCACCGGTGCCCGTGACGTCGACCCGCAGGGTGACCTCGTCGCCGCAGGTGGGGTTGATGTGGTGCACCTCGGCGTCGAACGGCTCACGCAGCCCGGCGCGGTGGGGGCGCTTCGAGTGCTCGAGGATCAGCTCCTGGTAGAGGTCCATCAGCTCGCCTCCTTCGCGGTCTCGTGCTCGCCGCGCAGCGCGCGGGCGTGGTCGGGGCCGTCGATGTCTGCGTCGGGGTCGGTGTCGGCGCTGAGCCCGGTGACGTCGATACCGAAGATCGCGGGCACGCGGTCGAGGGCCTCGAGCAGCGCCTCGACGTCGTCGACGGTGCTGTGCACGGAGAACGACGCGCGAGTCGTCGCCGCCGCACCGAGCGCACGGTGCAGGGGCCAGGCGCAGTGGTGCCCCACGCGTACGGCCACACCGGCGTCGTCCAGCACCTGGCCGACGTCGTGGGCGTGCACCCCGTCGACGACGAACGCGACGGCGCCGCCGCGCTGCGTGCCGACGGGCGGGCCGACGACCCGCACCCACGGGCGCTGCGCGAGAGCACGGTGCAGCAGGTCGACGAGCGCGGCCTCGTGGGCGTGGATGCGCTCGATGCCGTGCGACTCGATCCAGCGGACCGCGGCGGCGAGCCCGACGGCCTGGGCGGCATTGGGCACCCCCGCCTCGAACTTCTGCGGTGCAGGAGCGTAGGTCGAGCGCTCCATCGTCACGAGCTCGATCATCGAGCCGCCGGTCAGGAACGGCGGCATGACCTCGAGCAGCTCGGCCCGACCCCAGAGCACGCCGACGCCCATCGGGCCGTACATCTTGTGGCCGCTGAAGGCGATGAAGTCGGCGCCGAGGGTGGCCACGTCGACCGCGAGGTGCGGCACCGACTGGCACGCGTCGACGACCACGAGGGCACCCACGGCGTGGGCCCGCCGGGCGAGGTCGGTGACCGGGTTGACGGTGCCGAGCACGTTGGAGACGTGGGTGAACGCAAAGACCTTGGTGCGCTCGGTGAGCAGGTCGCCCAGACCCGAGAGGTCGAGAGCCCCGTCAGCGCCCACGGGCACCCAGCGCAGCGTCGCACCGGTGCGGCGGCAGAGCTCCTGCCACGGCACGAGGTTGGCGTGGTGCTCCATCTCGGTGACCAGCACCTCGTCGCCCGGACCGAGCACGAAGCGCTCGTCCTTGGGCTCGTCGGTGGGCGCGGCGTTCGAGAAGGCGTACGCGACGAGGTTGAGCGCCTCGGTCGCGTTCTTCGTGAAGACGACCTCGTCGGCCGGCGCCCCGATG
>JABFXB010000442.1 GCA_013361975.1 Dermatophilaceae bacterium | reverse complement strand
GGGCCGAGCCGGAACCGCCCCGCGTGCCGCCCCAGCAGGCAGCCGAAGATGCTCGGCGAGTCCAGGCGGGGCAGGCACATCCAGTCGATGTCGCCGCCCGGTGTGACCAGCGCCGTCACCTCACCGTCGGACAGGAACCCGTAGTCCGCGATCGGCACGACTTTCGCGTGCGGACCAGGAGGCGGTGCTGTCGCGTACCCGTGACCGTCCATGCCCCCACCCTGCTCGCGGCGCAAGAAGACCGCAAGAGTTCCCCAAGGTCAACGGAATACGTTTGTAGTGACCCGAGAAGCGCCCTTCACTGGACGTAGTCGTCAGGGGATGACGAAGGACTTTGACGGTTGGCCCGTTGTGGTACGTGAACCGTCTCGGGGCCCGGCACTCGCGCAGGCGGGACGGGCCCCTTCGTCGTGTCCAGACGGGCTCGACCGGTCAGGCGACGGCGATGTCGACGAGCAGCTCGGTCGCCAGCCTCTCCAGGTCGGCGCGCAGCGCCCCGGTGTCGGACTCGGCCGGCACCCGCACGACGACGTGGGCCTCGAAGAGCAGCCCACCGGCCATCGGGGCCTCCCGCGTGCCCGTCGTCATGGTCTCGATCGACAGCTCGTGCCGGCTCAGCACCGACGACACCTCGCGCACGATGCCGGGGGAGTCGTTGCCGAGCAGGTCGAGGGTGAGGCGCTGCGATCCGGAGTCGTCGGCCACGGAGTCGGCCTCGGCGCCCGGGTGCGTCGTCACCTCGAGCAGCCCGTCGAGCTCGTGCAGCGCGGCGGTCAGCTCGTCGACACGACTCGCGGGGACGCCCAGAACGACGATGCCGGCGAACTTGCCGGCGAGCTCGGCCAGCTGGCTGTCCTCCCAGTTGCCGTCGTGCGCGGTGACGACGTCCGCGAGCGCGTTGACGAGGCCGGCGCGGTCGTCGCCGATGACGGTGAGCACGAGTCTGGGCACACCCGCAGCCTACTGACGCCGGATCGCCCCGGCCGGGTGGTCGGCCGAAGACGCGGAGGGATGGCACGCGGCCGCCTCCGGAGTAGCGTCAGGAGGATGCGGGGTGACCCTGCGGCCGCGCGGTTCGCGGCGATGCGGTCCGGCTACGAGAGCCACTACCTGCGCGCGGTCGCGCCGGGCGGCGGACTCGGCTTCTGGCTGCGGCACACCGTGCACGTCGAGCCGGACGAGCCACCTCTCGCGTCGACGTGGTTCACCCTCTTCGACGCCGACGCACCCGGCCCGGTCGCCGCGAAGGAGACCGTCGAGGGCCCGCCGACGAGCGACCCGCACTGGGTCGGCATCGCCGGGTCGACGCTCGGCCCGACCCGCGCGACCGGCTCGATCACCCCGCCGCCCGACCGGGTGCACGTGCACCTGCCCGTCTCGTGGGACCTCACCTTCCTCGGCGAGCCCGAGCTCGAGCACCTGCCGTCCCCGTGGCTGTATGCCGTCCCCCTCCCGAGGACGAAGCCGGTCAGCCTGCACCCCAGCGCCCGGTTCACCGGCACCGTGACGGTCGGCCACCGGGCCGTCGAGGTCGACGGCTGGCAGGGCATGGTCGGCCACAACTGGGGCAGCGAGCACGCCGAGCGCTGGATCTGGCTGCACGGCATCGGCTTCGCCGGTGAGCCGAGCAGCACCTGGGTCGACGTCGTGCTCGGCCGCGTGCGCGTCGGTGGACGGACGACGCCCTGGGTGGCCAACGGCACGCTCTCCGTCATCGGCGAGCGGCGGCGGCTCGGCGGCATCGCCCGCGCCCGGGCCACCAGGGTCGAGGAGCGTCGCGACGGCGCCCGCGTGCACCTGCCGGGACGCGGCGGCTTGGCCGTGGACCTCGAGGTCGTCGCACCGCCGGAGCGCTGCGTGGCCTGGCTCTATGCCGAGCCCGGCGGCCGCGGACGCGGTCACGTCGACACGAGCGACCCTGAGCACCCCCGGCACTCGGGCGCGCCTGACCACCAGACCCCGGTCGCGCACCACGACCACACCGTCACCAACTGCTCGATCGCCGACCTCGAGATGACCGTGACCCAGCCCCGCGGCAGACGCCACGTCGTCACCTCGACGGGGCAGGCGGCATACGAGATCGGGACGCGTGAACGTCCCGCCGAGGTGCCGCTGCAACCCTGGCCGGACGGCGCCGCGGCGCGCCCCACCAGCACGACTGGCACCGGGCCGGGTGCGCCCGCTTCTTGAGCGGCACCCGGCCCGGTCAAGAGTGGCCGCTCAGACGGCGGCCTTCTCCCCGACCGGGCCACCGGACCCGTCGGGGTGATCGGGGGAGTCGGGCCCGTCGGGTGAGTCGCGCGAGTCGCGCGAGTCGCTGGGCCGGCGCTCGGCGAGCCCCGCCATGCCCCACCGCACCGCCGCCGTGCCGAGGTGGCCGAGGGGGCGCGCCACGAGCGACGAGACGACGCCGGGCAGCGGGATGCCGAGCATGCCGCGCGCCCAGCCGGGCAGCAGGGAGACGCCGCCGGATGCGATGGTCCCGTAGCCCGGACGTGCGTAGAGGGGCAGCGGCGGGTTGAGCAGCAGGAAGCGCGCGGCCTCGCGGGCGGCCGGGGTGGCCTCGAGCTCGGGGCGGTACGCGTCGAGGACGTCGCGGAGTTCGGCGACCGAGGTCGGTGGGTCGACGACGCCGAGCCGCGCGGCCGGGATGCCGGCCTGGGCGACGTAGACGTCGGCCTCGTCAGCCGTCAGGGGAGTTGCCGCGAACGCCTGGTAGGCCCGCAGGAACGAGTCGATCTCGGCGGCGTGCACCCACATGAGCAGGTGCGGGTCGTCGGCGCGGTAGGGGCGGCCGTCCGGTGCCTTGCCACGGACGCGCTCGTGGATCGAGCGGACCATCGCGATGGCCTCCTCGGCGTGCTCGACGGTGCCGAACGTCGTCGTCGCGAGGTAGTGGCTCGTGCGCTGCAGCCGTCCCCACGGGTCGCCCTTGTAGCCGCTGTGGCCGGCCACGCCCGCCATCGCGAGCGGATGCAGCGACTGCAGCAGCAGCGACGTCACGCCGGCGGGGAACATCGACGCGTCCGCGTGCACCCGCCACACCGGGTCGTCGGGCGTGAACCAACGCTCGCCGCGGGCACCCCAGATGCGCTGCGCGCGGACCGGCGCGTCGTCGCCGGCGACCTTGCTGCGCAGCATCCTCCCCAGCTGGCGTTGCACCAGCCGGGCACCTGGTGCCGAGCTCATGGCTGTCACGGTATTCGCAGGTCAGGAGGCCCGCAAAAACGGGTGTCCAACCTTGGGGGTGGCGGTTGTCGAGCGCTGTCCGGGGCTGGTTGGCGCGGCCCGGGTCAGGTGAGGGTGATGCGGATGCCGGCCCGCGGGGTGCGTTTGCGGATCCGGTCGGTGACGACGGCGATCGCGTCGCCCAGGCGGGCCATGACGTACTTGCCCGCCATGGCGCGTTTGACTGCAGCGACGCCCTCCGGGGTTCGGTCGACGACGGCCGTGCCGGCATACGTCGGCGCCCCGTCGGGCACCCGCCCGCGGAAGTCGCACGGCCGCAGCTCGACCCGCGACGTGTGCGCGAGCCGTTTGAGCTTGCCGGTGCCCTCGACGGTGATGACGACGAGCTCGCCGCCGTCGCGGGCGACCCACACCGGCGACGCCACAGCAGTGCCCGTGCGGCGGAACGTCGTGAGCTGCACGTACTGGTTGGCGTTGACGACGTCGAGGTCGCCGGGGAGGGGTGTCGAGCTCACGCTGCCAGCGTATGCCGTCCGCTTCGCCCACAATGGGGCATGGCGCTCGCGCTCTGCCTCCTGCTCGACCGGCGCTCCGACGCGCTCGTCCGCGAGCTGTGGAAGCGCTTGGAGGAGAACGGGATCCCGACGCTGCTCTCGCACACCCACGGCCGCCACGTGCCCCACCTCTCGTATGCCGTCCTGCTCGACGGCCATCTGGGCGCGGTCCGCGAGGCGGCCCTCGCACTGCCCGACTCCGGTCCGGTGGACGTCTCGGTGCAGGGCACGGTCGTCTTCCCGCGCGGACGCGTGGCGCTCGCCGGCTCGGCGTCTTCGGTCCTGGCGGCGCGACAGGCGCGAGCCGTCGAGGCGCTGCGCGGCACCGGCGCGACGATCCACCGGCACTACGAGCCCGGTCACTGGATGCCGCACGTCTCGGCCTCGACCGGGGTGCAGATGGCGGATCTCGGACCCGTCGTCACGGCGGTCTCGGACCGGCTGCCGCTGACGCTCCACTGCGACGGGGCTGCCCTCATCGAGACGACCGACGGCACCGCGTGGCCGCTGGCGGGCGTGCCCTGAGCGCACGCGACCCAGCGGTGGCGGAGTGCTGGCAGGGCTGGCCACCGGCACGCCGAAGGCCTGGTCACCCGAACGCGGACCGCGTCGATGACTAGTCACCCGCGTGGTCCGTTCGGACCAAATGTCCATC
>JABFXB010000289.1 GCA_013361975.1 Dermatophilaceae bacterium | reverse complement strand
ACACACCGACGAGCCAGCCGTCCGCCGCGGCCGTGCCCGTGGCCCGGCTCGTCGCGGCGCTCGATGCGACGAGGGCATGGCGCGCCACCGTCGGGTCGTGCGCCGCCGGGGGAGCCCGGGTCGAGGTGACCACCGACAGCGGCGCCACCTGGACCCGGGTGCGCTCACCCGCCCGGGCCGTCGCCCGGGTGCAGCCGCTCAGCACGTCGGGCGCCTTCGTCATCGGCGCCGGCACCGACTGCACGCCGAGGCAGTTCGCGACGAAGGACGCCGGCCAGAGCTGGGACCCGCCCACGGCCGTGAGTGGCGGCTGGGCACGTCGACTCGACGAGCCCACCCAGGTGCTCACGCCGAGATCCGCGCGGGCGACCCCCTGCGGGGCCGCGGCGGTCGTCGACCTCGCGCGCACGTCGGCCACCCAGGCCGAGGCGCTCTGCGCGGGCGGGTCGGTGGTTGCGACCACAGACGGTGGCCTCACCTGGGCCGACGCCGGCAATGCTCCGGGAGCGGTCTCGCTCGGCACGCGCGTCACCGGTGGCGGCACGTTGAGCACGTATGCCGTCCGCGTCGTCCCGGCGTGCCAGGGCTACCAGGTCGTGCGGGTCGTCGCCGACCAAGGCGCCGACCCCGTCGCCTGCGTGCGCGGCGAGAGCGTCGCCCCGGGTCAGGTCGGCCTCTCGGTCACCGGCACGGCCGCCTGGATCGTCGCCGGCGACCAGACCTGGGTGTCGTCACGCGACCTCACGTCGTGGAAGCCCGCCTGAAGCGCAGACCCCGCTCGACGGCATACGGGCTCGGCGGCATACGTGCTCTGCCCCAGGGCGCACCTACTTGTAGGTGTCGAGCGCGTTCTCGCGGATGGCCTTGCCGAGCTCGTCCATCTTCACCTCGTCGACGATGTCGATCGACGCACCCTGGGGGCTCGTGCCGAAGCCGGTGAACGGGGCGGTGATGAAGCGGATGTCGCTGCCGCGCAGGTTGCGCATCGCGAAGGCCTCCGAGCGCATCGTGCCGACGTCGAGCTTCTGGTCGACCGTGAGGTTGTTCGTGGCGGCCTCGGTGAAGTCCTTGAGGCGAACAGGGTTGGTCAGCACGTCCTTGCTGAGCGTCTTGAGCATCAACGCCTTGATGAAGGCGAGCTGGCGCTGGCCACGCGAGATGTCGCCCTCGCTCAGCTGGTGGCGCTGACGCACGAAGACGAGCGCCGTGTCCCCGTCCATGTGCATGACACCCTTGGTGAAGACCTTGCCGTCGCCGGTCGAGGGCTCCACGACGTTGACGTCGACACCGCCCACCGCGTCGGTCATCGACTTGAAGCCCTCGAAGCCGAGCATCGCCACGTGGTCGATGCGGATGCCGAGCAGGTTCTGCATCGTCGTCACGAGCAGCGGCGACCCGCCGAACGCGTACGCCGCGTTGAGCTTGTTCTTGCCCTTGCCCGGGATCGAGACGTAGAGGTCGCGCGGGAAGTGGATGAGGGTGACCTTCGAGTGGTCGTCGGGCACGTGCACGAGCACCATGACGTCGGAGCGGGCGCCGACGCGGTCGGGCCCGGCGTCGTTGCCGATGATGAGGTAGTTGGTGCCGTTGCCGACCGGCTGGGCGACGACGTCGCCGTTCTTGTCGGTGGGCTGGGCGCCGCTTCCGGCCGAGTCGGGCAGCAGCAGCTCCTGCTTCACGTTGTTCGTGACGATGTGGTTGAGCCACGCCAGGTAGCCGCCCACGGCGAGAACCGGCACGAGCAGCAGCACGAGCGCGGCCACCAGCACCTTGCGGTTGCGCCGCTTCTCGCGGCGGTTCGGCCGGCCGTCGGAACCCGAGCCGCCGTCCCAGCCGTCGTCGCCGTCCCCGCCGTCGGATCCGCCCGCGCCCTCGCCCACGTCGACCTGGTCGCGTTCGTCTCGCTCGAACAGGTCGGTGTCTCGTGCGCGGGTGCCGTCCATTGCCGCCAGTGTAGGTGTCAGAGCCCGTTCCCACTGCCGCTTACACTGTCGACCCGTGGTGGCAGGACACAGACGACGTCTCGGCTCGGACCTCCCCGTCGCCGTCGGCGGCGCCGTCCTCTTCGTCGCCTGGGTGTGGCTGCTCATGCGGGCCACCGAGCCCCTCGTCACCGTCTTCGCCTTCGCCTCCGACGGGCGCCCGAAGCTGTATGCCGGCCTCATCGCCGCGCTCGCCGGCCTCCCCGGGCTGCTGCTGACCCTGCCGCGCGCCCTCACGCCGCCGCCACCGATGGTCGTGCCGTCGGTCCGCAGCCGCAGCCAGGTCTCGGCGCGCCGCAGCTCCTTCCTGCGCACCGACGTGCTCGGCGTGGCAGCGTTCCTGCTCGCCCAGGTGCCGCTGCCGGCGCCCTGGGGACCCGTCGGCAAGGCCGCCACGATCGCCAACATCACCAAGTCGCCCGAGATCGTCGAGCTCAGCGCCCGGTTCGCCGACTACTCCCTCGGCGTCTTCGCCGTCGGCATCGCAGCAGCGGTCATCGCGAAGGTGTACTCGCACGCCGCGGCGCTGCGGGTGCTCGCGATCATCCTCGCCGTCGGGGCGCCGGTCGCGGCGTGGGTGCTGGTCGTCAACGCGATCCGGTAGTCGTTCCGTCGGGCGAGAGCAGGCCCTCGACCTCTGCCCGGATGCGGGCGCAGAAGCGTTCCTCGGAGAACAGTGCGGCGTGCGCGCGAATGGCGTGAGCGTCCCAGCACCGGTCGCGAGCAGCGACGATCGCGGCTCGCACCGACGACACGGTCGGCTCGTCGAAGAAGGCCCCGTTCACGCCCTCGTCGATCGTGTCGAGGTAGCCCCCGGCACGCAGGGCCAGCGTGGGCACGCCGAAGGCAGCCGCCTCGAGCGGGGTGAGACCGAAGTCCTCCAGGCTCGGCGCGAGCAGCGTGCGCGCGTGCGCGTAGGTCCAGCGCAGCTCCGCGTCGGAGAGTCCGCTGAGGATCCGCACGTTCTCGGGGGCGCTCTGCCTCAGCCGGCGCGCGAGCGGACCCGAGCCGACGACCACGAGCCGCTCCCGCAGACCCCGCACCGCCTCGACGGCGACGTCGACGTTCTTGTACGGGAGCAGGCGGGACACGACGAGCAGGTAGCCCTCCTGCGCCCAGTCGGCCAGCCGGTCGACGGGCGCCTGCGGCTGGTCGGCGTCGACGCCGTAGGGCGGTGGCACGACCTGCGCGTCGATCCCGTATGCCGCCGTGATGCGTTCGCGGACCACCGTCGAGTTCGCGAGGTAGCGGTCGGCCGACGCAGCCGCACGGCGGTCCCACCGGCGCAGCCAGCCGCTGAGCAGCGTCAGTCCCCGACCCTGCAGCGACCGGTTCGCGGGGCCGCCGAGATAGGCCTCGGCCTGGTAGAGCCACCGGGCCGGCGCGTGGCAGTAGACGAGCTTGCGGCCCGTGGTGGGCACCCCGTGCGCCCACCCGGAGCTCGACGCCACGACGACGTCGGCCAGCACGGGAAGGCGCGACACGGCATACGGCAGCAGGGGCAGCGCGTAGCGGTGCCGCCGGCGCAGCGGGACGACGCGGTCGATGGGGGAGACCACCACCCGGGCGTCACGGAACTCCGGGTAGGTGCCGTCCGGGTCGTAGAGGGTCGTGTGGATCGGTGCGTGGGGGAAGGCGCGGTGCAGGGCGAGGACGACCCGTTCCGCGCCGCCGCGCTGGGTCAGGTAGTCGTGGGCGATGGCGACGCGTGGTCGGCTCACCGGGGCAGCTGCCCGGCGCGGTGGTCGCTCGGTTGCCGCCGCCTCCCAGACCGCGGTCATCGCACTGGCGCCGGCGGCTGCGGCGAATCTCTCGCGCACGTCGGCGTGGGCACGGCCCGCTCTGGCGAGTGCGGGAGCGGGGTGCTCGATGACCTCGAGGATGGCTGTCGCGAGAGCGGCGTCGTCGTCTGCGGGCACGAGCAGCCCGGTCTCGCAGCCCGGCGGACCGGTGCGCACGACCTCGTCGACACCGCCCCCGGAGGTCGCGACGACGGGCACGCCCCACGCCATCGCCTCGGTGACCACCTGACCGAAGGGCTCGGGGGTGGGGGAGGCGTGGACGCACACGGCGAAGCGGTCGAGCTCGGCTCGAGGGTCGTCGACGAAGCCGACGAGCTGCACGTGGTCGCGGAGCCCGAGGCGCTCGACCTCCTCACGAACCTCCCGCTCGTAGGCCTCCGCCCCGAACGCCGCCGCCCCCACCAGCCGGGCCGTCGCATCGGGTCGCTCGTCGACGACGCGCCGCATCGCTCGCACGAGCACGAGCTGTCCCTTCGTCGGACTGAGCCGACCGACCATCCCGACGACGGTGGGCCCGTCCGGCTGACGACATCGCGGCGCCGGCGCGATCTGGTCCGTCGTCAGGCCCGGGTGGATCACGGTGAGGCCGCGCCCGCCGGGCAGTGTCGTGGCGGTGGCTGCCGAG
>JABFXB010000031.1 GCA_013361975.1 Dermatophilaceae bacterium | reverse complement strand
CCTGCCGACGGCGCAGAACATCTTCACGTATGCCGTCCGCTACCGACGCGAGGTCAACCTCGCCCGCGACACCATCTTCATCAGCACTTTCGCCTCGGTGCCGGTCATCCTCGGCATCGCGGCCCTCTTCCACTGGCTCGCCGGCGTGTGAGTGGGCCCGGAGCGAGCGTGGTCCCGCTGTCGAGGCACCGCGGAACCACGCCCGCTCACCGGTCAGAAGCCGCCGAAGTCCCCGCCGAAATCGCCTCCGCCGAAGTCCCCGCCGAAGTCGCCGCCCCCGCCGAAGTCGCCGAAGTCCGAGCCGCCGGCGTCGCCACCGGCATCCCCTCCCGCGTCGCCACCGGCGTCACCCGAGTCACCGGAGTCACCGGAGTCACCGGAGTCGGTGCCCGCGTCACCGGCCTCCTGCGCCTCGGGCGAGGAGTCGTAACCGCCGAGCATCATGTCGGCGAGGGCCGAGCCGACGACGACGCCGGCGATGGTGCCGAGCATCGAGCCGGCGAGCATGCCGCCCATCCCCATGCCGCCGCCCATGCCACGCCCGCCGCCGAAGGCGCCCTGGAGGTAGCCGGGCCGGCTCATCTCCGCGCGGGTGGCGCTGCGGGCGAGGTCGGCGGGCTGGTCGCTGCGGGGACGCTCGTTCTCGGGAAGGTCCTCGGTGAGGCGCTGGAGCACCATCTGGCGCTGCTCCGGCGAGAGCTTGCCGAACGCCTCGGCATGCACGCGCTCGATGTCCTCGGGGTCGGCGGTGCGCAGGAGGTACTTGTAGCGGGCTATGGCGCGCTCGTCCTCGCTGGAGGCACCGCCGCGGGGCGGCGGCACCTGGTAGGGCTGTCCGGTGGGGGCGGGAGCGGTGCGCTGCTGCTGTTGCAGCGGCTCGCGCCCGAGCAGCTTGTCGAGGAATCCCATGGTCGTTCTCCTTGCGTCGGCGTCGCGTCTGTCGGACACCTACCCAACGAACGGCGGCTCCCAGCGTTCCTTCAGGCGCACGGCCCCGGGGGATGCACGAAGCCACCCGCGAACGGGTGGCTTCGTGCCCTGGCGTGCCCCCCGGCATACGCGAGGAGAGGAACGGTCAGAGGTGGTTCTCGGCCTCGACGAGCACCGAGCGCAGGCGCGACTCGATGTCGTCGAACTCGGCGGGTCCCATGATCAGCGGCGGCGCGAGCTGGATGACGGGGTCGCCGCGGTCGTCGGCGCGGCAGTAGAGCCCTGCGTCGAAGAGGGCCTTGGAGAGGAAGCCGCGCAGCAGGCGCTCGGACTCGGCGTCGTTGAAGGTCTCGCGCGTGGCCTTGTCCTTGACGAGCTCGATGCCGTAGAAGTAGCCGGCTCCGCGCACGTCGCCGACGAGGGGCAGGTCGAGCAGCTTCTCGAGGGTCGACTTGAAGGTGACTGCGTTCTGCTTGACCCGGTCGTTGAGCCCCTCGCGCTCGAAGATGTCGAGGTTGGCCATCGCGACCGCCGCCGACACGGGGTGCCCGCCGAAGGTGTAGCCGTGCGGGAAGTACGTCGTGCCGTGCTTGAACGGCTCGAACAGGCGGTCGCTCGCGATCATCGCGCCGATCGGGGAGTAGCCGCTCGTCATGCCCTTGGCGCACGTGATGATGTCGGGCACGTAGCCGAAGTCGTCGCAGGCGAACATCGAGCCGATGCGGCCGAAGGAGCAGATGACCTCGTCGGACACGAGCAGCACGTCGTACTCGTCGCAGATCTCGCGCACCCGCTCGAAGTAGCCGGCGGGCGGCGGGAAGCAGCCGCCGGAGTTCTGCACCGGCTCGAGGAAGACCGCTGCGACGGTGTCGGGACCCTCGAACTCGATGGCCTCGGCGATGCGGTCGGCGGCCCATAGCCCGAACGCCTTCTCGTCGTCGCGCAGGTGCTCGGGCGCGCGGTACATGTTCGTGTTGGGCACCTTGTGCGCGCCGGGCACGAGCGGCTCGAACATCTCCTTGGCCGCCGGGATGCCGGTGATCGACAGGGCGCCCTGCGGGGTGCCGTGGTAGGCGACGGCACGCGAGATGACCTTGTGCTTGGTCGGCTTGCCGGTGAGCTTGTAGTACTGCTTCGCGAGCTTCCACGCGGTCTCGACGGCCTCGCCGCCACCCGTCGTGAAGAAGACGCGGTTGAGGTCACCGGGGGCGTATGCCGCGAGGCGCTCGGCGAGCTCGATGGCCTTGGGGTGCGCGTAGCTCCAGAGCGGGAAGAAGGCGAGCTCCTTGGCCTGCTTGGCGGCCGCCTCGGCGAGCTCCTCGCGGCCGTGGCCGGCCTGGACGACGAAGAGGCCCGCGAGCCCGTCGATGTACTCGTTGCCGCGGTCGTCCCAGATCTTCCAACCCTGCCCCTTGGTGATGATCGGGACCGAGTGGCCGAGCCCGCCGGCCTCCTTCTCCTCGAACACCGAGTGGCGCGTGAAGTGCATCCACAGGTGGTCGCGGGCCGCCTCCGAGTGGAGCGTGCCGGTCGGAGTCCGGGTGTCCGAGGACGGTTCCCAGACCTGGTTCGGGTTGATGCTCATCGTGTACCCCAGTTGTAGAGCTGCTTGTTGAGTTTCAGGTAGACGAACGTCTCGGTGGCGAGCACGCCGTCGAGCGAGCGGATGCGCTTGCTCAGCAGTTCGAGGAGGTGGTCGTCGTCCTCGCAGACCACCTCGGCGAGCACGTCGAAGCTGCCCGCGGTCGTCACGACGTAGGACACCTCGTCCATGGCGGACAGGGCGTCGGCGACGGTCGACACGTCGCCGGTGACGCGGACGCCGATCATGGCCTGACGCTGGAAGCCGACCTGCAGCGGGTCGGTGACGGCGACGATCTGCATGACGTCGGCGTCGAGCAGGCGCTGCACGCGCTGGCGCACCGCCGCCTCCGAGAGGCCCACCTGCTGGGCGATCGAGGCGTAGGACTTGCGGCCGTCCTGCTGCAGCAGCTCGATGATCGTCTTGGAGACGTCGTCGAGGTTGACGCCGCCGCGGCGAGGCCGCTTGGCACCGCCGTTGGCCACGCCTCGGATGGTCGTCATGTCCCGATACTGACCTGTGGAACGCGCTGTTGGCAAGTGCCCTGCCAACTGATTCCGAAGAAATAGTCCGTCGACCCTTCACGATTGCGAAGGTCTGCGTCTAGCATTCCCGCATGACTTCGAAGCCGCGCCAGCTCCGCAACTTCATCGGTGGCCAGTACGTCGACCCCGACGGCGACACGACGACCGACATCGTCGACCCGTCCTCCGCCCAGGTCGTGGCCAAGGCGCCGGTGAGCAGCCGGTCCGACGTCGACCGGGCGTACGCCGCAGCCGCCAAGGCGTTCGAGACGTGGGGCGACACGACCCCGAGCGAGCGCCAGCAGGCGCTGCTGAAGTTCGCCGACGCCATCGAGGCCCGCGCCGACGACTTCGTGCGCCTCGAGGGTGAGAACACCGGCAAGCCGCACGCCCTCACCGCGAGCGAGGAGGTGCCTCCGATGCTCGACCAGCTCCGCTTCTTCGCCGGTGCCGCCCGCGTGCTCGAGGGCAAGTCCGCCGGTGAGTACATGAAGGGCCACACCTCGTTCGTGCGTCGCGAGCCCATCGGCGTCGTCGGTCAGGTGACCCCGTGGAACTACCCGATGATGATGGCGATGTGGAAGATCGCCCCGGCCCTGGCCGCGGGAAACACGATCGTGCTCAAGCCCTCCGACACCACGCCCGAGACGACCCTGCTCCTCGCCGAGCTCGCCTCCGAGTTCCTGCCCGAGGGCACCTTCAACGTCATCACCGGCGACCGTGAGACCGGGCGCTTGCTCGTCGAGCACCCGACGCCGGCTCTGGTCGCGATCACCGGCTCGGTGCGCGCCGGCATGCAGGTCGCCGAGAGCGCCTCGCGCGACCTCAAGCGGGTGCACCTCGAGCTCGGCGGCAAGGCGCCCGTCGTGGTCTTCGACGACGCCGACCTCGAGGCCGCCGTCGAGGGCATCGCGGTCGGCGGCTACTTCAACGCCGGCCAGGACTGCACCGCCGCGACGCGCGTGCTCGCCGGGCCCCGCATCCACGACGACTTCGTCGACGCCCTCGCCGAGTACGCCAAGAACGAGGCCAAGGTCGGCATGCCCGACGACGCCGACGCGCTCTTCGGTCCCGTCAACAACCCGAACCAGGTGACCCACGTCGGCGGCATGATCGACCGCCTCCCCGACCACGCCCGCGTGGCCGCCGGTGGGCGGCGCGCCGACGGACTCGGCGACGGCTACTTCTTCGAGCCCACCGTGCTCGCCGGCCTGCGCCAGGACGACGAGCAGATCCAGAACGAGATCTTCGGTCCGGTCATCACCGTCCAGCAGTTCACCGACGAGGCCGAGGCCCTCGCCTGGGCCAACGGCGTGCAGTACGGCCTCGCCTCGAGCGTGTGGACCAAGGACTTCGGCCGGGCGATGCGGATGAGCCGCAAGCTCGACTTCGGCTGCGT
>JABFXB010000050.1 GCA_013361975.1 Dermatophilaceae bacterium | reverse complement strand
GCGGACGAGCACGAAGTCGGTGGTGAGGGCCGCCCACCCGAGCGCGGCTGCGGCGCCGTCGCGCCGTCGACCCGCGAGCGTCGCGGCCAGGGCGGCGACGGATGCGGCGACTGTTGCCGCGTGCACGGCGAGCCGGCCGCGGGGCGCGTGCGCCCGGGCCCGCCAGTGCGGGCCGTGCAGCCGCGTCATCAGCGCGTCGTCGGCGTTGCCGACCTGGCGCCGCACGCTGACCCACCTGTCGGCGGGGCGGACCGGGTGCTCGACCCGCCGCTGCCCCCACACGACCCGGCCACCGCCCGAGGTGATCCTCAGCCCGAGGTCGATGTCCTCGCGGTAGGCGCGGGGGAAGCGCTCGTCGAACCCGCCAACGGCAGCGAGGGCGTCGCGTCGGTAGGTCAGGTCGGCCGTGATCCACCGGGCTCCCTCGAGGCCCGCCGTCGAGCGCTCCCAGTCCGTGGGCCTGCGGTCGCTGGGCAGCGGCACCGTGAGCCGACCCTGGCTGCCCACCACCTCCGCACCAGCGCCCTGCAGGTCACCGAGCAGTGTTGCGTACCAGTCGCGTTCGGGAAGGACGTCGTCGTCGACGAACGACACCCACGGCGTACGCGCGTGGCGCCACCCGAGGTTGCGTGCGGCTGCGGGGCCGCGACCACCACTGACGAGGACGCGCGCGGGGAACGGGAGGTCCTCGAGCCACTCCGGCGGTGGGCGACCGTCCGAACCGGCTCGGTCGTCGACGAGGAGCACCGGGCCCGTCACGTGCACCGTCTGCTCGGCGAGGCGTTCGAGCAGCGCGAGCAGGGACGGCCGGCCGACCGTCGGGACGACGATCGTCGTGAGTGCGTCGTCGAGAGCCACGCCGCTCACAGGTGCGCCCGCCTCACGACGAAGGGCCCCATCGCGAGCAGGTCGACAGGAGCCGACCCGAAGCACTCGAGCGCGTCGCGCGGACTGTCGACCATCGGCCGGCCCGCGGTGTTGAGGCTCGTGTTGACGACGACGGGCAGGCCGGTGAGCTCCTCGAAGGCGGCCAGCATCCGCGCCACCAGAGGCTCCTCGGCCTCGTCGACGGTCTGCACGCGGGCCGTGCCGTCGACGTGGACCACGGCCGGGATGCGCGCGCGCCACTCCGCGGCGACGTCGTGCACGAAGAGCATGTACGGCGACGGCAACGGCCCGCGGCCGAAGATGTCGGCCGCGCGGTCGGCGAGCACCATGGGGGCGACGGGGCGGAACTGCTCGCGGCCCTTGACGTCGTTCAGGCGTTCGAGGTTCTCCGCACGACCGGGGTGCGCGAGCAGCGACCGGTGCCCGAGCGCCCGCGGGCCGTACTCGCTGCGGCCCTGGAACCACGCGACGACACCGTCGTCGGCGAGGCACGCGGCCGCCGTGCGGGCCACGTCGCCCGGACGATCGTAGGGCAGTCGCGCGGTGCGCAGCACCTGCTCGAGCTCGGTGTCGGTCCACTCACGCCCGAGGTCGGCGCCGGGCATCGGCGCGCACCGGTCGCCGGCGTCGGTGGCGACGGCGAGTGCCGCGCCGAGGGCGGTTCCGGCGTCTCCAGCTGCGGGCTGCACCCAGAGCTGCTCGTAGGGGCCGTCGGAGTGGAGGCGGCTGTTGGCGACGCAGTTGAGGGCGACACCGCCGGCGAGGGCCAGCCGCCGTGAACCGGTGCGGTCGTGCAGCCACCGGACGAGCTCGAGGAGCACCTCCTCGAGCCGCTGCTGGACGCTGGCGGCGAGGTCCGCGTGCTCCTGGGTCCACGGGTCGTCGGCGGCGCGCCGTTTGGCGAGGGCGCCCCACTCGACGGGTTCGGTGCGGAAGCCGCCGTCGCCCGAGGCGGTCACGGCGCGGCGCAGCTCGTCGGCGAACTGGGGGGTGCCGTAGGACGCGAGCGCCATGACCTTGTACTCGTCGCTGCTGCGCAGGAAGCCGAGGTGCTCGGTGACGTCCTCGTAGAGGAGGCCGAGTGAATGCGGGAGCCGTTGCACCGCAAGGGCTTCGAGGGACCCGCCCCGGTAGGTGCCGGCGAGGTGGCTGGCGCGCTCGCCGCGTCCGTCGAGCACGAGGACGTCGGTGTCGGGGTCCGGCGCTGCGAGCGCGGCCGATGCGGCATGCGCGACGTGGTGCGGCACGAAGCGCACGCACGCGGGGTCGAGGCCCGGCAGCGCCGACGCGAGGAAGCCGGGGGCACGACGCGCGTACGTCTGGCGCAGGTGGTCCCAGGGGTCGTCGAGCCCGAGCTGCTCCGCGGGCTCGGCGAGCTGCGGGTCATAGGAGTAGGCGACGGCGTCGAGGTCGGACGGCTCGAGGCCGCCCTGTTCGAGGCACCACCGCGCCGCCAGCTCGGGCAGCTCCCAGGCGGCGAACGGCACCGGCCGGTGACCGTGTTTGCGCCGCGAGAGGCGCTCCTCCTCGAGGGCGGCGACCGTGACCCCGTCGACGACGAGGGCGGCGGCCGGGTCGTGGAAGAGCGCGTTGATGCCGAGAACCTTCACGGGACCTCCGTCGTGGGTGCTGAGCGGCGACCGTCTCTGCCAAACGGTGCCCACTTCTCCGTCCCTCAAACGGCTCGGGCCGGAGAAGCGCTTCTCCGTGCGTGAAATGCCCTGAGTGCGCGGAGCGTCCGCATCGCCCGGGTCCGCGTCGGCCGCTGGGGTGTTTCAGCGCCGCCCCGACGGGAACGGTTCACGCGTGCCGACAGCGGAAGGTGGGTGAGTGTCGTGCGCGTACTCCTGTGGCACGTCCACGGCTCGTGGACGACCGGGTTCGTGCAGGGTCCGCACGACTACGTGGTGCCGGTGCTGCCCGACCGTGGCCCCGACGGCGTCGGCCGCGCGCGCTCGTGGGACTGGCCCTCCCGCGTACGGGAGCTGCCTCCCGTGCAGCTGCGTGACGAGCCCTTCGACATCGTCGTGCTCCAGCGCCCCCACGAGCTCGAGCTCGCGACCGAGTGGACGGGGCGCCGTCCCGGGCTGGACGTGCCGGCCGTCTACCTCGAGCACAACGTGCCCGGCGGGCGCGTCCCCTTCGACCGGCACCCGCTGGCCGAGCAGGAGCGGATCCCGGTCGTGCACGTCACCCACTTCAACGCGCTCATGTGGGACACCGGCACCGCGCCGAGCCTCGTGGTCGAGCACGGTGTGCCGGACCCCGGACACCGCTACACCGGCGAGCTCCAACGAGCCGCGGTCGTCGTCAACGAGCCGGTGCGCCGGGCCCGTGCGGTCGGCACCGACCTCGTGCTGGGCGTCGCCAGCGTGGCACCGGTCGACGTGTTCGGCATCGACGCCCACGGCCTGCGCGGCGGGCGCTCCCCCGTCGGGCTCCGCACGATCGAAGGCCTGGACCAGGACCGGCTCCACACGCAGATGGCGCGGCGTCGCGTCTACCTGCACCCCAACCGCTGGACGTCGCTCGGACTCTCGCTCATCGAGGCGATGATGCTCGGGATGCCCGTCGTCGCCGTCGCGAGCACCGAGGTGCCGCTCGCGGTGCCGCCCGACGCGGGCACCGTGAGCGCGCGTCCCGACGAGATCGTCGAGGCCGTACGCGTGCTGTGTGCGGATGCAGACGGCGCCCGCGCCGCGGGTGCCCGGGCTCGCGAACACGCGCTGCGCCGGTTCGGGCTCGAGCGGTTCCTGCGCGACTGGGACGACGTGCTGGCGGGCGCCGTCGCCGAGCAGTCGGCGACCGGGGCGCTGCGGTGACGGACGGCGCCGGGCGGTCCGCAGTGGCGACGCCGCCCGTGTCGGTCGTCGTCATGACCCGCAACCGCTGGAGCGACCTCGAGAGGTCGATGGTCCACCACGACGCCCCGGTCGTCGTCGTCGACAACGGGTCGACCGACGGCACACCGGAGCAGCTCGCTCGGCGGTTCCCGCACGCGGAGGTCGTCCGGCTCGACCGCAACCTGGGCGCAGCAGCGCGCAACCTCGGTGTGGAACGGAGTGCGAGCCCCTACGTCGCGTTCGCCGACGACGACTCGTGGTGGGAGCCGGGCGCGCTCGGCCGGGCTGCAGAGCTGCTCGACGCGCACCCCCACGTGGCAGTCCTGGCGGCGCGCCTGCTCGTCGGCGCGTCGGGCACCCTCGAGCCGCTGTGCGAGGTGCTGGCCCGATCACCCCTCGGCACGCACGGCGACGAGCCGGGCCCGCGGGTGCTCGGCTTCATCGCGTGCGGTGCGGTGGTGCGACGCTCCGCGTTCCTGGAGGCCGGCGGCTTCGACGAGGTCGTCTTCTTCGCCGGTGAGGAGGAGCGCCTGGCCCTCGACCTCGCCGCGGCCGGCTGGGTGCTCTGCTACGCACCCGACGTGGTGGCCCGGCACCTGCCCTCCGAGCACCGCGGCATACGGCGTCGGCACGTGCGCGTGGCCCGCAACGCGGTGCTGACGGCGGTCATGCGTCGTCCGTGGGGACAGGTGCTGCGGGTGGCGG
>JABFXB010000396.1 GCA_013361975.1 Dermatophilaceae bacterium | reverse complement strand
GGCTGCTGAGGGAGAAGAAGTCATGAAGCGCCGCAACGGACCCCTCTTCTGGGTGGGCATGGGGCTGCTCTCGCTCGTCTTCATCGGGCCGCTGCTGCTCGTGCTGCTCACCGCCTTCAAGTCGCAGAGCGAGTCGCGCACCGTCCCGCCGACGTACTTCCCCTCCGAGCCGAGCCTGCGGGCCTTCGACGTGCTCTTCTTCCAGGACGCGGCGAGCCCGGTGGCGCGCTGGTTCCTCAACTCCCTCATGGCCGCCACGCTGCAGGCGCTGCTCGTCCTCGCAGTCTGCTCGCTCGCCGGCTACGCCCTGGCCCGCATGGAGTTCCGCGGCAAGAACGTCATCTTCACCATCATCATCCTCACCCTGTTCCTGCCCGGCTTCATCTTCCTCATGCCGAACTTCCTCATCCTCGACAAGCTCGGCTGGCTCGACCAGATCTGGGCGCTCGTGGTGCCGGGTGCAGCCGGTGCGTTCGGCGTGTTCTTCATGCGGCAGTTCTTCCTCGGCCTCCCGAAGGAGCTCGAGGAGAGCGCCCGGCTCGACGGCGCGGGACCGTTCCGCACGTGGTGGTCGATCGTGCTGCCCAACGCGAAGCCCGCCCTCGTCACGCTCGGTGTGCTCAGCTACCTCAACAACTGGAACGACTTCATCTGGCCCATCTACGTGCTCTTCTCACCCGAGCGCCTCACTCT
This sequence comes from Dermatophilaceae bacterium, assembly GCA_013361975.1. Taxonomy (GTDB): domain Bacteria; phylum Actinomycetota; class Actinomycetes; order Actinomycetales; family Dermatophilaceae; genus Terrabacter. Next base: position 3,749 of record JABFXB010000396.1, on the reverse strand, counting down.
GCCGGCGGGGCTCAGCCGTCTGCAGGGTGCCTACTCCATCGACTACCCCGTCGTCATGGCCGGCGCGATGCTGGCCGCGATCCCCGTCCTCGCGCTCTACGTCTTCGTGCAGCGCTACGTCATCGAGGGCGTCGCGAGCAGCGGCGTCAAGGGCTGAGGAGGCCACCGTGGCATGGTTGTCCCGCACGACCTTCACGCGCGGGATCGCCTGCGCTGCAGCGGCACTCATGGGTGTCGGCGTCGTCAGCGTCGTCAGCACGGCGCCCGCCAAGGCCTCCGTGGCCGCAGAGGGGCACCAGACGGCATACGAGAACGCCGTCTCGGATCCGTTCTCCGACACGTTCGCCGACCCGTCGGTCATCCGCGGGCGCGACGGCTGGTGGTACGCGTACGCGACGTCCGACCCGCTGAGGGCCGGTGACGCTCCCGGTGCGATGCACATGGCGCGCACCAAGGACTGGTCCAGCTGGGAGTACCTCGGCACGGTCTTCACGTCGGCCAACCGGCCGGCGTGGGCCACCGCGAGAGCGGGTCTGTGGGCGCCCGACATCCGTTACGTGGCAGGGCGTTACGTCCTCTACTTCACGGTGACCGACACGACGCTCAACCCCGGCGACGACTCGGCGATCGGCGCCGCCACCGCCCCGACGCCGTCAGGGCCCTGGACTCCCGCCCCCGCGCCGGTCGTCCCACCACGGCCGGCGCCGGGTGGCGGGTTCCTCTGGACCTTCGACCCGGCCGGCTTCACCGACGTCGACGGCCAGCGCTACCTCTACTACGGCAGCTACTTCGGCGGCCTCTGGGCCACGCGCGTGTCGGCCGACGGGCTCACCCGGGTCGGCGGTGCCACGCAGGTCGCCATCGACAACCGCTACGAGGGCTCGTTCGTCGTGCGGCACGGCGACTGGTACTACCTCATGGGCTCGGCCGCGAACTGCTGCGCGGGCCCGACGACCGGCTACTCCGTCTTCGCCGGTCGCTCGAAGTCGCCCCTCGGGCCCTTCGTCGACGCCGAGGGCACCTCCCTGCTCACCTCGCGCGTCGGCGGCACCATCGTGCTCACGCAGAACGGCAACCGCTTCGTCGGCGCCGGCCACCACGCGGTCGTCACCGACTCCGAGGGCCGCGACTTCATCGCCTACCACGCCATCGACCGCCACCACCCCTGGCTCACCGAGCCGTTCGGCATCAACCGTCGGCCGATGCTGCTCGACCGCCTGGACTGGGTCGACGGGTGGCCGCGCACGCGCGCCGGCGCCGGTCCGTCCGACACGCCCCAGCCGGCACCGTCGCTCGACTCGGGGCTCGGCATCACGCCGACCGACCCCGCAGCAGCAGGTTTCCGCGGCCTGGCCGCCGGACCGGTCGATCCCGTCGGCGGTGACACGGCGGTCGTCCGCGGCACCGCGTCCACCGTCGAGCCGGCCCCGGCCGGCGCGCTGCACGTGCGGCTGGACCACCAGGGCACCGAGCCGCTGCGCCTGCTCCTCGGCCGCGATCCGGCCGTCAAGGTCACGCTGGACCCCCGCGCAGGCAGTCTCACGGCCCAGGTCGACGACGGTGGAGCGGTGCGGTCGTCGAGCACCGCACTGCCGGCGGTCGTCGCCGGCGCGTGGCGCACCCTCACCGTCGAGGCGACTGCAGAGGGACTCACGGCAGAGGTCACCGAGAGCGACCTGGCCGACGCGTCAGCTCGCGTGCGCGTCGACGGCGCGGTCCAGCCCCACTCGGCGCCGGTTCGCCTCAGCAGCAGCGGCGCCCGGGTCGACAACGTCGTCGTCAACCCGGCGGCCCGCGACGCCTCCGCCCTCGTCCCGGTGCCCCAGGCCGGTGCGCTCCTGTCGGCCGAGGAGTTCGACGACCCGTCGCTCGCCGGCTTCACGTGGGTGCGGCGCAACCCGGCCGCCACCGTGTCGGACGGCAGCCTCAACTGGCCCGTCGAGGGCAAGGACCTCGTCGGCGGCGGCAACGACGCCGGGGTGCTGCTCCACGACGCACCGGGTGACGGCGACTGGATCGCCGAGGCCAAGACCCGCCTCGACGTCGGCACCGACACGGTGCGCAACTACCAGCAGGTCGGCATCGTCGCCTACCGGGACGACGACGACTTCGCGCGCCTGTCCAACGTCGCGATCTGGAACACCCGCCAGACCGAGTACGGCCGTGAGACCGCCGCCGACCCGGCGAACCCCGACGGACCGACGAGCTACGGTGGCGCCATCGTGGGCACCTCCGCCCCGACACTCTGGCTGCGGCTCGCGCACCACCGCACGGCCGCGGGCGAGCACCTCTACCGCGCCGGCACCAGCCGCGACGGCGTCACGTGGACGTGGGGAGCCACGTGGACGTTCACGCCGGGCACGTCGCCGCGCATCGGGCTCGTCGCGCACGGCGGTGCCTCGCCCGCTGTCACCGCGCACGTCGACCACCTGCGCTTCTACGCGTCGTCGTGGCCGTCCGACCCGGGCGCCGGATGAGCCGCGCCCGTCCCGCCCTCTCCGCCGCCGTCCTCGCACTGTCCACCGTCGGGCTCCTCGCCGGCTGCGGGGGCAGCGGCCCGCAGACCACCTCGACCGGAGGCCCCGTGCAGACCCCAGCCGCGTCACCCACGAACCACGTGAACCGGGCCAGCCAGGCCACGAACCCCGTCTGGCCGAGCAACTTCCCAGACCCGCAGATCCTGCCCGACGGCGACGGCTGGGTGGCCATCGCCACGAACGGCAACGGGATGAACGTCCAGACCCTCGTCTCCGACGACCTCGTCACGTGGACCCAGGGCGCCGATGCGCTCCCGCAGCTGCCCGCCTGGACCACGAAGGGCAAGGTCTGGGCGCCCGAGGCCCATCGGTTCGGCGACCGCTGGGTCATGTACTACACGACGATGGCGCCCGACCCGGCGATCCAGTGCGTCGGCGTCGCCGTCGCCGACGACCCCAAGGGCCCCTACCGCGACACCAACCCCGGCCCGCTCGTGTGCGAGAAGGACCAGGGCGGGTCGATCGACGCGTCACCGTTCGTCGCGAAGGACGGCACGGCCTACCTCTACTGGAAGAACGACGGCAACGCGGTCGGCGTCGACACGTGGATCTCGGTGCAGCGCCTCTCCGACGACGGGCTGAAGCTCGAGGGGCGGTCGAAACGCCTGATCCGACAGGACCTTCCGTGGGAGGGCAACCTCGTCGAGGCGCCGTTCATGTGGGAGCGCGACGGGGTCTTCCACCTCTTCTACTCCGCCAACGACTACGGCAGCGACAGGTACGCCGTGGGGCACGCGACCGCGTCGTCGCCCACCGGGCCGTTCACCAAGGACCCCGAGCCCGTGCTCACGAGCACCGACGTCGCCGCCGGCCCGGGCCACTGCGCCCTGCTCGAGAAGGACGGCCGGGTGCTGATGGTCTACCACGCCTGGGACCCGGCAGCGATCGGCTCCGACGTGCCGGGGCGCACCATGTGGCTCAGCGAGGTCACCTTCGACGGCCGCAAGGTGTCGGTGACGCCGCCGAGCACCAAGCTGCCCGCGGGCCTCTGACCGGTTTGGGCCGATGCGGGTGCATCAACCCGTATCAGATGCGGCGCCCGCGTCTCTGAGTGACAGGGGATGGGTGCGGGGCCGGATCGACAGCCGGGGGGCAGGGCCCCGCACCAGCCCGAGTCGCTTGGGCGGCTGGCCCGTTGAGGTACGTTAACCGCCACCAGGGCCCGGATTCGCAGACCTGATCAGTCGCGAGCCGGGCCCTCGAGCGTGTCGT
>JABFXB010000402.1 GCA_013361975.1 Dermatophilaceae bacterium | reverse complement strand
GACGTCGCCGAGTACAACGCCATCAAGCGCGCCTTCGGCGACCACACCGAGAACATGTCGGTCACGGCGACGAAGTCGATGACCGGCCACCTCCTCGGTGCCGCGGGCGCCCTCGAGGCCGTGATCACGATCCAGTCGATCCACAACCGGCTCGTGCCGGCGACGATCAACCTCGACGAGCAGGACCCCGAGATCCCGCTCAACGTCGTCAAGGGCGAGGCCCAGAAGCTGCCCGACGGCGACCTCGCGGCGCTGAACAACTCGTTCGGCTTCGGCGGCCACAACGTCGCCCTCGCGATCCGCAGCATCTGACGCCGGTCCCGATGATGAAGTGCCCACCCGACCCTCCGGCCGAGTGGGCACTTCCTCGTCCCCAGCCCCGCGTCAGCCCTTGACGCAGAGCAGAGTCGTCAGCCGCGCCACGACCTCGACGAGCGGGCTCGGCCCGGACGTCTGCGCCGCGATGACCGACTCGAGGTCCTTGTAGGCCGCCGGGATCTCGTCGATCACCCCGGCATCCTTGCGGCACTCGATCCCGGCGGTCTGGGCCCGGAGGTCCTCGATGGAGAACTGCCGCTTCGCCGCGTTGCGCGACATCCGCCGACCGGCGCCGTGGCTGGCCGAGGTGAACGACTCGGGGTTCCCCAGGCCCTTCACGACGTACGACCCCGTGCCCATCGAGCCGGGGATCAGCCCGAGGTCACCCGCGCCGGCACGGATCGCTCCCTTGCGGGTGACGACGACGTCCACTCCCTCGTACGTCTCCTCCGAGACGTAGTTGTGGTGGCAGCGGACGGGCTCGTCGAACACGACGTGCGGGAAGTGCTGGGCCACCACCTCGCGGATCGTCGCCATCATCACCTCACGATTGAGCAGCGCGTACTCCTGGGCCCAGTACAGGTCGTGCAGGTAGGCCGCCATCTCACCGGTGCCGGCGAGGAACACCGCGAGATCGCGGTCAGGCAGCCCGAGGTTGTGCTCCAGCGTCTTGGCGGTGGCGATGTGCCGCTCGGCGAGCTCCTTGCCGATGTTGCGCGAGCCCGAGTGCAGCAACAGCCACAGGTGACCGTCGCCGCCTTGGCACACCTCCGCGAAGTGGTTGCCAGATCCGAGCGAACCGCACTGTGCCGCAGCGCGACCCGCGCGGTCGGCCACCTTGGGAGCGCGCAGCTGGCCGAACCGGCCCATGAGGCCGTCGAACCGCGCGCCGAGGCCGGCGTCGCGCGCGAGCACCGGTGCCCTGCCGTCGTGGGCGTTCCAGCCGACGGGCAGCACGGTCTCGATCGCCGCACGCAGCGGGCCGAGGTCGTCGGGCAGGTCGGCGGCCGTCAGGTTGGTGCGGACACCGGTCATGCCGCAGCCGATGTCGACGCCGACAGCGGCCGGCGAGACGGCGTCGCGCATCGCGATGACCGACCCGACGGTCGCACCCTTGCCGAGGTGCACGTCCGGCATGACGCGCACGCCGTGCACCCAGGGCAGCCGACTGATGTTGCGCAGCTGCTCGAGCGCTGCGTGCTCGACATGGGCCGGGTCGGCCCACATCAGGGTCGAGGCCTGCGCGCCGGGCAGCGCGACAGGGAACGTGGTCATGACACTGATCCTTTCGTGTGGCGGGCGGCGGTCGCCGTCCGTTGGGTGCCGACCGTCTCGCACGGTCAGCAGGTGGCCGTCGCGTATGCCGGGTGGTGCGGCTCGCTGGGAGCCGGCCACCCGGCATACGTGGTCAGGCCGAGCGGGCCTTGGGGGCCTTGTGGGCCTCGGGCCGGACGTTGCCCGGCAGCTCGGTGGTGGGAAGGCCCTTGGCGAGCAGCTGGCCACCCCAGACGCCCCACTCCTGCCGAGCCCGCCCGACGGCGAGGCACTCCTCGGCGAGCGGGCACTCGCTGCAGACGGCCTGCGCCGCCCGCACGTCGACCTCCGTCGCCGGCCAGAACAGCTCGGGGTCGCCTGCGGCACAGCGCGGCACGGCGTCGCCGGGCTCGAACGGGTGCGCGGTGGCGGCGCGGAAGGTCCACGGCTCGATGCCGCTCGCAGCCGCGACTGCGGGTCGGAGCCCTACCTGACCGAGGGACTGGGTGCGGATGCTGGTGCGGTGCCTGGTCATCGGGGGCTCCTTCCGGGGGCTACGTGACGTGGGCGGGATATCGGGTGGTGACGGGAACGGCCTCGCGGGCGAAGTGCAGCTGCACGCGGGTCGGGACGTACGGGTCCCAGCGCAGCGGCATACCGGCCTCGTCGGGCGTGCGGTCACCCTTGCGCGTGTTGCACGGCTCGCACGCGGCGACGGCGTTGGCCCACGACGTCGCACCACCGCGCGACCTGGGCTGGACGTGGTCCATCGTCGTCGCGGTGAAGCGGCCGCAGTACGCGCACTGGCCGCGGTCGCGGAGCAGCACGCCCTCGCGCGAATAGGTCGCCCGCGTGCGCGAGTAGAGCCACTTCTGCTCCACGTAGCGCACGAGCCGGACGACGAGCGGCACCTGGTAGGGGCCGAACCACGCGGTCTCGTGCACCTCGACCGCCGTGGCGACCCCGCGCCAGATCATGCCGACGGCGTGCCGCACCGAGACGCGGTGCAGGAGCGTCTCGTCGGCGTTCCACACCTCGACCTGTGTCATGACCGACCACTCCTTCCTCGTCTCGTTCCGACCTACATCTCTTACAACGAAAAAGCCGCCTGCCGGGGTCATCCCGGTGGGCGGCTCGGTGAACGGAGCACCTCAGGCTCGGTGCACGTCGGCGAGGTCGCAGCGGGGATGCCGTCGGACGGCCCGCGGGTGCCGGTTGCGGCACTCACCCGAAAACGGGTGGCCCGCATCGGCGAGGCGCAGGCTGCGCTTCGCTTCGGTGCTGCTTCCCGTTGCCATGTCGGCCTCTCGCTGGTGTCGCTGAGCGTGTGGACGGTCGGCTGCGCGGCGATCGCCGTGCAGCCCGGTCGATGATGACAGTCGACGGCTCGGGGGGCCAGTGGTTTTCCCCCGGCAGGGCACGACAAGGGCCCGGGAGCACGAACCGCCCGGGCCCTCGTCGCCCTGCCACCGCGCTGGAGGACGCGGATCAGGGGGTGCCGGCCAACTCAGCCGACCTTGTGCAGCCACCGGACGGGCGCGCCGTCGCCCGCGTAGCGGAAGGGCTCGAGCTCCTCGTCCCAGGGGACCCCGAGCAGCAGGTCGATCTCGTCCTGGAGCTCCTCCACGTCGCCGCAGGCGCGCAGCACGGCCTCGCGCAGGCGCTCCTCCGACACGACGGCGTCGCCCGAGGCCGACGTCATGGCGTGGTGGATGCCGAGTCGCGGGGTGTAGGACCAGCGGGCACCGTCGCAGCCGGGCGACGGCTCCTCCGTCACCTCGTAGCGCAGGCCGTCCCAGCCGCGGAGCGCGCTGGCGAGCTCGGCGCCCGTGCCCGGGGCGCCCGTCCACGACAGCTCGGAGCGGACGAGCCGCGGCGCGGCCGGCTGCGGGATCCAGTCGAGGGTCACCCGCTGGTCGAGGACCGCCTCGATCGCCCACGTGATGTGCGGGCACAGCGCGGCGGGGGCTCCGTGCACGAACAGAACCCCACGTGTCGTGGTGCGCGGCATCGCGACAGGCATCCGATCCTCCTGAAGTTGCAGGGACGTCTTCCCCAACGCCTGCTACTCGGAGCCCAGATGGTCTCTCGTGGTGCCGAATCAGCGTGCTCGGCAGCGAGCACTCGCCCATTGTGCACCATGCGGCACAGGTGCACCAGCAGTTGCACTGACCGAAATGTCCGGTCAGGACGCGCGCGGCACTCCCGGGAAGAGGTAGACCTCGTCGCCGCGCACCTCGACCCGATGGGTTCGGACCGGCTTGGTCGCGGGAAGGCACATCGGCTGCCCGTCCGCCAGACAGAAGCGCGTCGCGTGCAGTGGACACTCCACCTCGCCCGCCTCGACCCACCCGTCTGCGAGCGAGGCGTCCTCGTGCGAGCACGTGTCGTCGAGCGCGTAGTAGGTGCCGTCGTCGTCGCGGAAGAGCGAGATCGGCTCGGTCGTCGCCGTGAGTTCGGTGTCGAGCACGAGCGCCTCGCCCGGTTCGACGTCGTCGACCGCGGCCACGCGGATGCCGTCACTCATGCGTTCGTCCTGGAGCTCGGGTGCAAGGGTCGTCCGCGAGCCTAGAGGGTGTGGTCCGGGCGACCGGCGCCGGTACGACCGCGGCGTCCAGCGCGGCGCCGGCCGCGAGGCCGCTCCCGCCATGGTTAGACTCCCTGCGACCTGATCGGGGCCGTGCCGGCCCCGGCAGGTCACGGGGCAGTAGCTCAGCCGGTCAGAGCAGCGGACTCATAATCCGTCGGTCCAGGGTTCAAGCCCCTGCTGCCCCACAGATGACGAGGATGAACTCGCGGGTCGCGCGGCCCGGACGGTATGGGGTGGGTTCCACCGACTCCCCCGGCAGAACCCACCCCGTTTTCACCCCCACAGGTCCCCCGACCT
>JABFXB010000446.1 GCA_013361975.1 Dermatophilaceae bacterium | reverse complement strand
GCACGCGAATCTGCTGCTCGGCGAGCCGCACGAGCGCGCCCTCGCGATGCACCTGCTGGGCTTCGGCGACGTCGTGGCCGAGGTCGGCGCGACCTACGAGCCGCACCGCGTGGCCGGCTACCTCTTCGAGCTGGCGCAGGCGTTCTCCGCGTTCTACGAGAACTGCCCGGTGCTCAAGGCCGACCTCGACGAGGTGAAGGAGTCGCGGCTGACCCTGTGCGCCCTCGTGTTCCGGGTCATGACGACCGGCCTCGACCTGCTCGGCCTGGAGTCACCCGACCAGATGTAGGACGCCCGTGCGGGTGTTTCTCCTCCCGGCTACCACGGCCGGGAGGAGAGTCGTCCATGACCGACTGGGACTTCACGGGCCTCAGGGCCAGGTACGTCAACTGCACCCTCAAGAAGAGCCCCGAGCTGAGCCACACGCAGGGCCTGGTCCATCGAACCAGGGAGTTGTGGGGGTCAGCGGCTGTGGGTGCGCGCGAGCAGCTCCTGGTAGCGGGCCACGACGGCGGAGTTCGCGTCGGCGTCACCCGGCGCGACGGCATACTCCGAGTCGACCTCGAGCGACCAGGTCGGCGGGTCGAGCTGGCCCGAGAGAGCCCAGGCTGCCTGGCGGGCCGCTCCCACGCCGACGTACTCGGCCGGTGCGGGCACGACGACCGGCGCGCGGAAGAGGCCGGGCGCGATCTCCCGGACCGCCCGCGATGCCGCTGCGCCGCCGATGAGCAGCACGCGCTCGACGGCGACGTCGTGCTCGCGCAGGGCGTCGACGCCTGCGACGAGGTTGCACAGCATGCCCTCGACGGCGGCCCGGGCGAGGTTCTCAGGTGTGGAGTTGGAGCGGGTGAGGCCGCTGAGCGTGCCGGTCGCGTCGGGGAGGTCGGGTGTGCGTTCGCCGTCGAGGTAGGGCAGCAGGCTCAGGCCACCGGCACCTGGCGAGGCCTGCAGGGCAAGTCGATCGAGCTCGGCGAGGTCGACGTCGAGCATCGACGCAGCTGCCGTCAGTACTCGTGCCGCGTTGAGCGTGCACATGAGCGGCAGGTGGTGGCCCGTGGCGTCGGCGAACCCGGCGATGGCCCCCGTCTCGTCGCGGATGGCGGATCGGTGCGGCGTGAAGACGGTGCCGCTCGTGCCGAGGGAGACGACGACGTCGCCCGGGTGCAGCGTCAGGCCGAGAGCCGCGCCCATGTTGTCGCCGGTGCCGGCGGCGACCAGCATCCCGTCGGACGTGCGCCCGGCTGCCTCGGCGGGCGCGAGCACCTGGGGCACCTCGAGGTCGCGGCCGAAGGCCTGCTTCAGCAGGTCGGGACGGTAGCCGTCAGTGGCAGCCGACCAGTAGCCGGTGCCGGACGCGTCGCCGCGGTCGGTGGTCCATCCCTGAAAGCCACTGCCCTGCTGGAGGATCCGTCCGGTCAGCCAGTCGTGCGGCAGCACGACGCGGGCCACGCGGGCGGCGTTCTCGGGCTCGTGCTCGGCCAGCCAGCGCAGTTTCGTGACGGTGAAGCTCGGCACGAGCACGAGCCCGACGGCGTCGACCCAGGCCGCAGGCCCGCCGAGCTCGTCGGTGAGGTCGCCGGCCGCCTGGGCGCTGCGCGTGTCGTTCCAGAGCAGGGCGTCGCGCACGACGGTGTCGGACTCGTCGAGCGCCACCATGCCGTGCTGCTGCCCGCCCACGGCGACGGCGGCCACCCCCTCGAGGATGCCGCCGCCGCTCGCCTGCTCGAACGCCTCCCACCACCGGTCGGGATGCACCTCGGTGCCGTCCGGGTGCGGCGCCCGGGCCGTGCGCACCACCTCTCCCGTCTCGGCGTCGCAGACGACGATCTTCGTCGACTGGGTCGAGCTGTCGACCCCGGCGACGAGGGTCCGGCCTTCGGTCATGTGCTCACCCGCGTGCTCCATGACTGCAGCGTCTCCCGAGCGCCTCTGTCGTGCAAGGCCGACAGTGCCTCGGTGTACACCTCGGCGAATCTGGGGTCGTCGGCGAGGCCGCCGAAGAGGTCCTTGTCGCGGAGGAACGCGAGGGGGTCGTCGCCCTGCCGGGCGGCGGCCTCCATGACGCGGTCCCTGATGCGGTCGACGACCTCGATCGGCTCACCCTGCTCGTCGACGCCCTCGGCGTAGCGGGCCCACGACGCGACGACGAGCGCCGAGCGGTCGATCTCGCCCCCGGTCTCGAGGTTCCGGTTGATCACCGGCACGAGCCACTTCGGGATGCGGTCGGACGACTCGGCGCAGAGCCGGGCGAGCGTGTCGCGCACCTCCGGGTTGGCGAACCGCTCGATGAGCTGGTGGCGGTAGGCGTCGAGGTCGACGCCAGGCACCTCGGGCAGCGTCGGGCTGCCCTCGCGCTCCATGTAGCCGAGCAGGAAGTCGACGAAGAGCGGGTCCTGGCACACCTCGTGCGCGTAGCGGTAGCCGGACAGGTAGCCGAGGTAGCAGAGCGCCTGGTGGCTCGCGTTGAGCAGCCGCAGCTTCATCAGCTCGTACGGGACGACGTCGTCGACGAGCTGCACCCCGGCGTCCTCGAACGGCGGGCGACCGTCGGTGAAGTGGTCCTCGAGCACCCACTGCGTGAACGGCTCGCACACCACGGGCCAGCCGTCCTGCACGCCGAAGTCCGTTGCCAGCCGGTCGATGTCGTCGGGGGTCGTGACCGGCGTGATGCGGTCGACCATGCAGTTGGGGAACTGCACGTGGTCGTCCATCCAGTCGGCCAGCTCGGGGTCCTTGAGCCTCGCGAACGCCGTCATCATCTTGCGCGCGACGTCACCGTTGCCAGGCAGGTTGTCGCACGACATCACGGTGAAGGGCGTCTGCCCGGCCGCACGCCGCGCAGCGAGGGCGGCCACGACGTAGCCGAAGACGGTACGGGGGACCGCGCCCTCCTCGAGGTCGGCCCGGATCGACGGGTCGGACGCGTCGAACTCGCCCGTCACCTGGTTGACGAGGTAGCCGCCCTCGGTGATGGTCAACGACACGATGCGCGTACGCGGGTCCGTGAGCCGGTCGACGACGGCCTGCGGGTCGTCGGGGGCGAACATCATCTCGACGATGCTGCCGATGACGCGTGGCTCGCGGCGGCCGTCGGGGTGCTTGACCACAAGGGTGTAGAGACCGTCCTGCGCCGTGAGGGTGTCGACGATCCGGCGGTCGTGGGGGAGCGCGCCGACGCCGCAGATGCCCCAGTCGAGCGCCTCGCCCTGCTCCATGAGCTGGTCGAGGTACATCGCCTGGTGCGCGCGGTGGAAGCCGCCGACGCCGAAGTGCACGATGCCGGCGGTGACCTTGCTGCGGTCGTATGCCGGCCGCCCCACCTCGGGCGGGAGCGCGGCACACGTGGTCGCGGACAGCTGCGTCGGAGTGCCGCTCGCGGTGGTGGCGCTCATCGGACGGCACCCATCGACAGGCCCTGCACGAGCTTGTCCTGTGCCGCGAACCCGGCGGCGAGCACCGGCAGCGACACGATGAGCGAGGCCGCGCACACCTTGGCGAGGAACAGGCCCTGGCTCGTCACGAAGCCGGTGAGGAAGACCGGTGCGGTGCCCGCCACCGTGCCGGTGAGCACGCGCGCCAGGAGCAGCTCGTTCCAGCTGAAGATGAAGCAGATCAGGGCGGCCGAGGCGATGCCCGGCATGACGACGGGTGCGATGACGTCGCGGAGCGTACGCGTGAGGCTGGCCCCGTCGACCTGCGCGGCCTCGAGCATCTCGACCGGCACCTCGGCGAGGAACGAGCGGAGCATCCAGATCGCGATCGGCAGGTTCATCGAGGTGTAGAGGATGATGAGCCACCAGATGTTGTCGAGCAGGTGCACCTTCTGCGCGAAGAGGTAGAGCGGCAGGATGCCCGCGACGATCGGCAGCATCTTCGTGCTGAGGAAGAAGAAGAGCACGTCGGTCCACTTGCGCACCGGGCGGATCGACAGCGCGTACGCCGCCGGGAACGCCAGGAGCAGCACGAGGATCGTCGACACGACGCTCGCCGTCAGGGAGTTGAGCAGCGAGGGCCACGGCCCGGCTGCGAAGAACGTCTTGTAGCCGTCGAGGCTGAGCGGCGCGAAGACGCTCGGGGGGTTCGTGGCGGCGTCGGTCTCCTTGTGGAACGACGTCAACACCATCCAGATCACCGGCAGCGCGAACATGATGCCGATGACCCAGGCGAGCACTCCGAGCAGCGCGGCCTTCTTCGGCGGCTTGCGGTGCACGATCTCGGTCTGCGTGACGGCGCTCATCGGGTCTCCTCCTTGAACAGGCTGAACACGGTGCGCAGGGCGAGAGTCGCGATGATGATCGTGCCGATCACGACGACCACGCCTGCGGCAGAGGCGCGCCCGTAGTCCTGGGCGGTGTAGAAGGTCTGGTAGATGAAGTAGGGGAGGTTGGCCGTGCCGAGGCCTCCCGACGTGATGGTGAAGACGGCGTCGAAGTTCTGCACGACGTAGATGGCGCCGAGCAGGCCCGACAGCTCGATGTACTGGCGCAGGTGCGG
>JABFXB010000240.1 GCA_013361975.1 Dermatophilaceae bacterium | reverse complement strand
GACGCCGATGAAGTCCGGATCCTGCCAGACCTCGCCCTTGCCGTTCTTGGCGACGCGACCCTTCCAGTTGGAGCCGGCGAGATCGGGACGAGCGGAGTCGGGCAGCGGGTCACCCGGCCTGCCACGGCCGACGGTCGGGGCGTCGACCTCGGTGAGCCAGCGGTTGTCGTTGGCGCGTGCGTGCTCGGCGAGACTCGTTGCACCGTGGGCGACCGCGCCCACACCGCCCGCAGCGGCGGCGGCGGCCGCCACGTTGAGCGGCACACCGACGACGAGCCCGACGCCGGTGGCGTCGAGGGCAGTTCCGCCGATCTCGCCGCCGGTTCCGAGGATGATCCCGCCGGTGCCGAGCGCCATCTCGAGCAGGTCCTCGGGATGCTCGGCGACAGCCTGTCCGACGTCTGCGGCACCGTTGACGAGTGGCACGGCGGTGTGGTTGTACGTCCAGGTCGCGGCGTTCCCCGCATCCTCCAGGGCGTCCTGCCACCACTGCCGTGCCTCGACAGGCGCGACGTGCCCGACGCGCGGTCGTGCCGCCACTTCGATGCGCTCCCTGACGAACCCGAGGTCGCCGATGAACGCGCCCCGCACGTCAGGAGCGCAGCCGGCCGTGCCACCTGCAGCCGGGATAGCCCTACCGGTGCCCGCGGTCACCGCGCGCTGGGACGCCCCTGCCGTGAGGGCGTCGAGCCGCCTGGCGCACTGGCCGGCGGCTGCGGTCAGCTCGTCGAGGACGGCCCCGTGGGCGCGGTGCGCCGACGCGAGCGCAGACTCGCGGTCACGTGCCGCGTGAGCCAGCGCGGCGGCATACGTCGTCGGGTCGGTTGCGGTGGACCGCAGGATCGCGACCCGGCGGGCGTGCTCGTCGACAGCTGCCTCAGCACGGCGACGAACGGCCTCGGCCTGCGCCACGGCATGCTCCAGCGCGCGGGCGTAGCGCTCGAGCCCGTCGGCGGCATACGCGAGGTGGGGCAGGACCCGACGGGTGCGGGCTGCCAGCACGGCCAGGTCGGCCCGAGCCCGCGTGGCTGCGTCGCCCTGCCAAACGAGAGCGAGCTCGGCGACGGCGGAAGCGTCGAGGCCGCCGCACGCCAGTCCCTGCGCGGCCACGCGGCGCAGATCACGCGCAGCCGCACGGATGCTCGTCGGGTCTCCCGGCGGAGTCGCGAGCGGGGAGGCCCTCTCCAGGAGACTGCTCATGGCCCCGACCTGGCCGCCGACGCGATCACGCTCGCGGCGTGGACCTCGGTGAGCTGAGCCGACGACGCGGTCTGGTCGAGCGCGTCACCGAGGGCGGCGAAGCCGGTTGACGCAGCCTGGAGGGCGGCGAGGTGGGTGGCCACGAAGCTCTCGAGGGTCGAGGAGAGGGCAGGGTGCGCGTCGCCGCAGCCCACGCTCGCCAGACGACCGGCTCGAGCGAATCCCGTTGCGCAGTCGGCCATTCCGGCGCCGGCGGTGAGCAAGGTGGAACCGACGCGCCGCGTGCCCTCCGTGTCGATGGCGTAGCTCATGAGTCGGAAAACTACGGGCTCGCGCCCCGACGGCCGGAGAGTTTTCCACAGCCTCCGAGGTCAGTGGGCGGGGCGTGCGTTCGAGCCCGACGGCATCGCCCGGCGCCGCTGCCGGGCAGCCATGACGACGGTCCACACGAGCGCGGCCGCGCAGACGGGGAAGCCGACGTGGGGGTTGAGGGGCAGCACGATGCCGAGCGCGCCGCCGACGACCCACAGCACCTGCAGCATCGTCTCGGACCATGCGAAGACCGAGGTGCGCACGTTCTCGGGGACCTCGCGCTGCACCAGGGCGTCGAAGCAGAGCTTGGCCAGCTGGGCCGACAGGCCCTGGACGAGGCCGAGCACCACGAGCGTCCAGACCCCGTACCAGATGCCGGTGGCGAGGCAGCTGAGCGTCGCGGCGAGCACCGACACCATCGCGATGCGCTCTGGGCGCTGGTCGCGAACGACGTTGCCGACGACGCTGCCGAGGCTGTTGCCGACCCCGATGCCCACGGCGATGAACGCGAGCACGAGCTCCCCGCGGATTCCGTCGATCGGGTGCTCCTTGGCCAGGAAGGCCATGAACATGATGAGGAAGCCGGTGAGCACGCGGGTGCCACCCGTCGACCACATGGCGTGCATGACCGGCCACGGGATGGCCTGCTTTCGCCGGCGGAAGCGGCCCAGCGGCCCGAGCGAGTCCACCGTGAGGGCCTCGTGCTCCGAGGGCGTATGCCGTCTGGCCGGGTCTGCGGTCCAGCCCCGCTGGGTGCCCCGGAGCGAGCTGGGGCCGTCGGGTCGGCCGGCAGGTGGACGGGGACGTGCCGGTCGGACCGCGATCGGGGTGGTGTCCTCGATGGGCACCTCGCCCGCCGACGAGTCCACCAGTGCCGGCAGCCGGATCGCCTGAACGGTGCCGACGACGAAGACGACGAAGCCGAGGCGCAGGGCCCACGCCGGGCCGGCGAGCATGCCCAGCCCGCCGACGGCGCCTCCCACGAGGGCTCCGACGACGCCGGCCATGGACACCCGGGAGTTGGCCCGGACGAGCGTGGTGCCGGCGGGCAGGAGACGAGGGACGGCTGCGGCTCGGGTGATGTTGTAGGCCCTGGATGCGACGAGGCAGCCGAGGGCGGCCGGGAAGAGCCAGCCGCTGTCGTTGTTCACCGCCTCGGCTAGCACCCAGCAGAGGAAGGCCCGTGACGCGAGGGTCGTGCCGATGGCCCAGCGCCGTCCGTGGGAAAAACGGTCGAGCAGCGGCCCGATGAGAGGCGCCACGAGCACGAACGGGACCATCGTCAGGAGCAGGAAGGTCGCGACGTCGCCGCGCGCCTGGGCCGTCTGCGGGTTGAAGAAGAGGGTGCCGGCCAGGGCCAGCGTCATGATGGTGTCGCCGGCA
The DNA here is from genome assembly GCA_013361975.1 of Dermatophilaceae bacterium. Classification (GTDB taxonomy): domain Bacteria; phylum Actinomycetota; class Actinomycetes; order Actinomycetales; family Dermatophilaceae; genus Terrabacter. The sequence goes on along the minus strand of JABFXB010000240.1, from coordinate 1,607 downwards.
GTGTGGCTGGCGTGGAGCTCGGTGACCCGGGCCAGCCCCGTCTCGCCGGCGCCGCCGGAGTGGGTGAACGCGTGCGCCTTGGTGGCGGCGAAGCGGCCGGTGCGGGCGGTGGCTCGCGCGGTGCCGGTGGCTGCCCGACCCAGCCCACGGCCGACGGCGCGCGTGGCGTTGAGGGCAGTGGTGCGGGCGGGCTGCCTGAAGCCGGCGGGCCGGCCACTCTCGGGCACGTCGTCCCCATGGCCGGGATCGCGCTCGCGTCCCCGACCCTCGCCGCTCACAGGCGCGCGCGGTCCGCTGCCGGCGCTGCGGTCGTCGCTTCCCACCCCAACATCCTGCCTCTTCGCGGTGTCCGACGTGGGACCGACACCGCGATCGGCTCGGGATGGGTCGGTCACCTTCGCGAGGGTCGGGCGAACGTCTCGCGCGCGCCGCGCCATCGGCTTCGTGGACGTCTCCGAAGCGAGGCCGGGTCGACGGGTCACCTGTCGTGACGGCCCTCCGGAGGCTGGAATTTGCCTCGTGCGATGACCGATTCGTCCCGCCGGCCGTCGCTACGCTGCACGGGTGAGAACCGTGGGGGACGCGGGTTTCGAGGGGGTCGGTGGGGCCGACGAGGGCGTAGGTGGCAACGAGGGGGCCGAGGGATCGGCAGCCGTCGCCCGCCGACGACCGCGCACGCGCCTCGGCCTCGTGCTGGGTGTCGTGTGGGTCGTCGTTCCGCTCGTGCTCTTCCTTCTGGACCGGCCGATCCTCTTGTCCGGCAATCCGGCCCTCGTGATCGCGCTCGCGGCGTGTGGGCTCGTCGGCGTCGTCCTCCTGGTGAACGAAACGCCGGACGACCGGCGCCGTCACCGTCGCCGGTCCCGCTGGGCACGGGTGCTCGGACAGGTCGTGGGGGTCCTCGCCACCGTCACCGTGCTCGGTGTGCTCGTGTGGCTGCGCCCGTTCGCCGCCACCCCGTCAGCCGTGGCGGCCCTCGAAGGTGGCGCCGACGTGCGAGTCACCGACGCCCCGGCCCAGATCACCATCGCCCCGAAGGGCAGCACGCCCACCCGGGGCCTCGTGTTCCAGCCGGGCGCGCGCGTCGACCCCCGCGCGTACGTCCCGATGCTCTCGCAGGTCTCGAAGCAGGGGGTGCTGGTCGTCATCGTCAAGCAGCCCTTCGACATCGGGCTGCTCGCCACGACGGCACCGCAGTCCCTCGTCGACGAGCACCCGGAGGTGGTGGCGTGGGCCGTCGGCGGCCACAGCCTTGGCGGGGTCGCGGCGGCGCGGTTCGCCCTCGACCACCGTCGGCTCGTCCGGGGACTGGTGCTGTGGGCGTCCTACCCCGACCAGTCGCTCGCCGGCCGCACCGACCTGCAGGTCGCGTCGGTGAGCGGAACCCGCGACGCGTTCACGACCCCCGCCGACGTCGCGGCGAGCCGGGCCATGCTTCCCCGCACGACGGCATACACCCGCGTCGAGGGTGCCGTGCACTCGTTCTTCGGCGACTACGGTTCGCAGCCGGGAGACGGGTCGCCGACGGTGTCACGGGCGCAGGCGCAGCGGCAGGTCGTCGACGCGACGGTCCGGCTGATGCTCTCGCTCTGAGAAGCCGGCGGCTC
>JABFXB010000210.1 GCA_013361975.1 Dermatophilaceae bacterium | reverse complement strand
CATGACCATCACCTCCGACGTGCGCGCGGCGCACGACCGGTCCACGGGCCCGGCCATCGAGGCCGAGCACCTCGTCAAACGCTTCGACGACGTGACCGCCGTCGACGACGTCTCCTTCTCCGTCCCCCGCGGCTCCGTGCTCGGCCTGCTCGGGCCCAACGGCGCCGGCAAGACGACCACCGTCCGCATGATGACCACCCTCACGACGCCGACGAGCGGCACGGCCAGGGTCGCCGGCTTCGACGTCGTGCGCGACCCCGAGGCGGTCCGCCGCAGCATGGGACTCACCGGCCAGGCCGCCACCGTCGACGAGTTCCTCACCGGCCGCGAGAACATCCGCCTCATGGGCTCGCTCTACGGCCTCGGCAAGACCGAGATCCGTTCAGCCGCAGACGAGCTCCTCGAGCGCTTCTCGCTGTCCGACGCCGGTGACAAGGTCGTCAAGGAGTACTCCGGCGGCATGCGGCGCCGCCTCGACCTCGCGGTCAGCCTCATCGCGGCGCCGCGCGTGCTCTTCCTCGACGAGCCGACGACGGGTCTCGACCCGCGCAGCCGCGTCGAGCTCTGGGAGGTGCTGCGCGGGCTCGTCCGTGAGGGCACGACGCTGCTGCTCACCACGCAGTACCTCGAGGAGGCCGACCAGCTGGCCGACCGCATCGTCGTCATCGACCACGGGCGCATCATCGCGGAGGGCACGCCGCTCGAGCTCAAGGACCAGTCGGGCAAGGCCGCCCTCGTCGTCACGGTCTCCCACGCCGACCAGCTGGAGGCGGCGCGTGGACTGCTCGCCTCGCACGTGCGCGAGGTGCACGTCGACGAGGGCGCCAGGCAGCTCACCGCCCCGGCCGACGGGCTCGCCGACGTCACCCGCATCGCGAGCATCTTCGACGGCTCCGAGATCGTCCTCGACGACCTCGGCCTCAAGCGCCCGAGCCTCGACGACGTCTTCCTCCACCTCACCGGCCGCAAGGCCGAGGAGGACGGCGAGACGTCCGAGGAGGCCGACCCCGACCGTGTGGTCGGCGTCGTCGACAACCCGAAGAGAGGCCGGTCATGAGCGGCACCACCGTCCGCGAGGAGGTCTCGACCCAGCCGGCTCGGCTCACCATCGAGCCGCCCGGCATGTGGAAACAGGTGCGCACCCACGTGTGGCGCAACATCAAGCACATCCGGCGGATGCCCGAGATGCTCGCCGACGTCACCTTCCAGCCGATCATGTTCGTCGTGCTCTTCGCGTACGTCTTCGGCGGGTCGATCAACGCCGGGGTCAACTACCGCGAGTGGCTGCTGCCGGGCATCATGGCCCAGACGATGGCGTTCTCCTGTTTCGTCGTGGCCATCGGCCTGACGAACGACCTCAACAAGGGCATCATCGACCGCTTCAGGTCGCTGCCGATCTCGCGGGCCTCCGTCCTCATCGGGCGCAGCATCTCGAGCCTCATCCACTCGAGCATCGGCACGGTCGTCATGGCCGCGACGGGCCTGCTGATCGGCTGGCGCATCCACACCGGCTTCGCCAAGGGGCTGCTGGGCTTCGCGCTGCTGCTGCTCTTCGGCTTCGCGATGATGTGGATCGGCATCCTCGCCGGGTCGAGGCTCAAGACGGCCGAGGCGGTGCAGGGCGTGATGTTCACGGCGATCTTCCCGCTCACCTTCCTCGCCGACACGTTCGCGCCCACGGCGAACATGAACCCCGCCTGGCTGCGCACCATCGCCGAGTGGAACCCGATCAGCTCGCTCGTGCGAGCCATGCGCGAGCTCTGGGGCAACACGGTGCCGCTGCCGCCCGACTCCGCGCTGCCCCTGCAGCACCCGGTGCTCGCGACGGTGCTCTGGTCCGTCCTGCTGACGGCCGTGCTGGCACCGCTGTCGATCCGGGCCTTCAACCACCGCACCTCCGAGTAGCCGGCCCGCTCACACGGGCGGCAGGCACCGCACGACGGTGACGTCGCCCTCGAGCACCACCGTGCCGGCCCCGTAGGGCACGAGCAGCACGTCGCCCCGTCCCACCTCGGTGGGGCGGGGCGATGCCGTGCCGGGTGCGTTCGTCGTGAGCATGCCCGAGCCGGCCACGACGACGCTGACCGCGAAGCCGGCCTCGCCGGTCGCGGGCGAACCCGGCGTCGCGCGCAGCACCTCGGCCCGGAAGAACTCGGACGCCTCCTCGGGCAGGGCGTGTCCCTTGCCCGAGACGTCGGTCCATCGTCGCCGCAGGCCGGCGAGGGCATCCTCGGTGAGTGGGCCGCGGTCGACGCTCTCGAGGGCACGGGCCACGGTGAGGCCGAGGAACGCGTGGGCCTCCTCGAGCCCGAAGCGGCGGTGCTCGAGCATGACCGACAGGTCGGTCGGCTCCTGCAGCTCGAGCACGAACACGCCCTCACCGATCGCGTGCGGCTGTCCGCCGGGCACGAGCACGGTGTCGCCGGGCCGCACCTCGATGCGGTTGAGGGCGTCGAGCAGCCGGTCGTCCTGCGCCTCGACGAGCGTCGCCAGCTCGTCCGCCCCCAGCTCCTCGCGGAAGCCCAGCCACACCGCGGCACCGGGCTCGGCGTCGAGGACGATCCACGCCTCGGTCTTGCCGTGCGTGCAGTCGAGGTGCGCGGCCGCGAAGGCGCGGTCGGGGTGCGAGTGGACGGGCAGGCGCTCCCCCGCGTCGAGCAGCTTGGTCAGCAGCCCCGGCTCGACGCCGTGTGCGGCGACGTGGTCGGGCCCGAGCCAGTGGTCGGGGTCCGCGGCCAGCGCCTCCGGCAGCGACGTGCCGTCGGGGAGCACCGTCACCCCGTCGCCGCCCTCGGCGAAGAGCCGCGTCGTCGAGGCGAGCCAGTCCTCGGGCCGGTGGCCGTCGAAGTCGGCAGGAGTCTCGAGCCCGCGGAACGCGAGGATCCGCTCCCCGCCGCGGTAGAAGCGGCGAGGCGTGTTGAGGGGGAGGGGGGTGGGTGCTGTCACGTTCGTGGTGCTCCTCGGCGGGTGGGGGGTGGTCATCGGGAGGCCGGGCCGCGGCGCAGTCCCGAGCCGCGCACGACGAGGCGCGTGGGCATGACGACCGTCTGCGCGGGCGACTCGTCGCCCAGCAGCCGGGCGAAGAGCTGCTGGGCCGCCTTCTGCCCCATGGCCGCGGGGTCCTGGTGCACGACGGTCACGGGCGGGTCGACGAGGTCGGCGAGCTCGAAGTCGTCGTAGCCGACGAGCGAGAGGGGGAGGCGGAGGTCGCGCAGCGCGAGCAGCAGCGCGATGGTGATGCGGTTGTTGCCGGTGATGACCGCCGTCGTGGCATCGGTGCCCTGGGTCCAGCGGGTCAGCGACTCGCGCACCGAGGTGGGCGAGTGGGGGCCCATCGAGACGCGTGGGCTGCCGGGCAGGCCGAGTGACTGGTGGGTGGCGACGAACGCCTCGCGGCGCTGGCGGGCGGTCCAGAAGGCGGGGTCGTCACCGAAGAGGCCGATGCTCCGGTGGCCGTGCGCGACGAGGTGCTCGACGGCGCTGCGGATGCCGCCGTGGTTGTCGCTGAGCACCGTGTCGCGCGGGGCGCCGCGCACGGGACGGTCCATGTAGACGATGGGCGTCTGGCTCGCCTCGACCGCGGCGTCCGACGAGGCACTCTCGTCGGCCGGCACCACGACGATGCCGTCGACCCGCCGGTTCACGAGGGCCTCGATGACGGCCCGCTCGCGGGTGGGGGAGCCCTCCGCCGACGCGGTGATGAGCTGGTGCTGGCGGATGCGGGCCTCGCGCTCGACCGCCGCCCCGATCTGCGAGTAGAAGGGGTTGGCGAGGTCCTCGACGACGAGCGCGATGGTGAACGTGCGGCCCTGCCGCATCATCCGGGCGCCGTCGTGGCGGCGGAAACCGAGACGCTCGATGACGGCGCGGACCCGCTCGGCGGTGTCCGGCCGTACGCCCGGCTCGTGGTTGACCACGCGTGAGACCGTCTTGACCGAGACGTGGGCCTCGGCTGCGACGTCGGCCATCGTCGGGCGGATGGCTGTCCGGTGGTCAGACAACGCTGTCATGCCTGCCATCCGACCAGCGGCAACAGAAAATGGCAACGCGTGGTGATCCGGTGGGCGTCCGGATCGACGGTTCTGTCCGATTCGATGTCCTGACCGGACAAGAACGCTTCGCCCCGTTGACGCCCTTTGTCGCCGACGGCGAGTCTCGCCGGGTCGACAGCACGGCTCAACGACGAGCACGGAGGAACCATGTCCCACAGATCCGGGATCCGCAGAGGCGTCATCGCCCTGGCAGTCCTGGCCACCTCGACCACGGGAGTGGTCGCAGGTCCGTCGCAGGCGGGCGCGCTCGACGCGTCTGCGTTCCCATCCCTCATGACGCCTGCCGCGGACGCCGCGGCAGGCGACTTCTCGACGTCGTTCGAGTCGGGGCAGCCCCAGCCCCAGCTCTCGACCGCCGAGGCCGGCCCCGACGGCCCGCGGCAGCAGAACGTCTCGGGCACCGCGAGCAGCAACGGCAGCCTGCTCGGCTCGGTCACCGGCGTGACCGCGAGCGCCGAGAAC
>JABFXB010000422.1 GCA_013361975.1 Dermatophilaceae bacterium | reverse complement strand
ATGACCGGGTCGGTCGTCCAGTAGTCGCGGGGCCGGGCGCTCGCGTCCATGCCGCCAGCGTACGAGCCGGTGCTCGATCAGGGCTGGCTCAGGGCTCGATCAGCGCTCGATCAGGGCGAGCGCCGGTCACGTGCGCCGGACGCGTGCCCGGGCAGGGACGCCTAGTGGCGGCCCTGGCGTGGCACGAGGACCTCCTCGTAGAGCAGCAGCGCCCCCGCCGCGAAGGGGATCGCGAGCAGCGCGCCGAGGACGCCGAGCAGCGTTCCGCCGGCGAGCGCGGCCACGACCGTGACCGCCCCGGGGACGGCGACGGTGCGCTGCATGATGCGCGGCATCACGGCGTAGTTCTCGATCTGCTGGTAGACGACGAAGTAGATGATGACGATGAGCGCCTTCTTCGGCTCGTCGAAGAAGGCGACGATCGCCACGACCGATGCGCCGAGCGTGGCGCCGACCATCGGCACGAGCCCGAGGAAGCCGACGGCGACGGCGAGCACGGCGGCGAACTTCAGGCCGATGAGGCTCATCATGATCCACGCGCAGAACGCGTTGATTGCGGCGACGACGACCTGCCCGATGGCGTACGACCCGACGCGCCGGATGACCTCCTCGGAGAGCGAGACGGTGCGCGGGCGGCGGCTCGCCGGAACCAGCGCGTAGGCCGCCTGCTTGACCGCCGGGAGCGAGGCCAGGAGGTAGAGGGTGAGCACGAGGACCGTCAGCACGCTGAAGACGCCGGCCGCGATGAGCTTGCCGGCGTCGAGCACGCCCCCGAAGACGCCCGCCCACAGGTTGCCGTCGGCGAAGCGGCGGTTGACCTCCTCCTGGACGCGTTGGATGAGCTGGTAGCGGTGGTCGACCTCCTGCACCCACGGGTTGGCCAGCAGGTTGTCGAAGAGGCGCGGCGCGTTCGTGGCCAGCTCAGTGCCCTGCTCGGCCACCGGCGGGATGACGACCCACCCCACGAGCGTGAAGACGGCGACCACCCCGAGGAAGACGACGGTGACCGCCCACCCACGCGAGAGCCGGCGCCGGGTCAGGGCCTCGACGAGCGGGTTGAGCGACAGCGTCAGGAAGAGGGAGATGACGAGCAGGGTGATGACGGTGCCGAGGCGGCCGACGGCCTGCACCACGGCATACGCGGTGAGCACGCCGACCGCACCGACGAAGCCGACGTAGAACGGCGACTGCCGGTTGAAGGGCGTGCCGCTCTGGCCGAAGTCGCGCCGCGGGCCCTTGGGACGTCGCGGCTGGGGGCTCGCGCCACCCGGGGCCGCTGTGTGCTCGGCGACGGGCGGGCCGGCACCGTCGTCGGTGGCCTCCGCACCATCCGGGACGCGCGGGTCGAGCCCGAGGTCGCGAGCCAGGAGGGTGTCCATCCGGGCACGCTGGGCGCGTCGGTAGCGCGTCCAGCGTCCCCAGATGCTCACGACCGCGAGCCTACGTCAGCCAGGACCGTGGCCCGGGTCGCTGGGGCTACTGGTTGGCGAAGCGGTTGATGGCCTTCTCGAAGCCGGCCCGCTTCTCGGGGTCGGTGACGCCCAGGCCGGGCTCGGGCGCGAGCGTCAGCACGCCGACCTTGCCCTGGTGGGCGTTCTGGTGGACGTCGAGAGCCGCCTGGCCGACGTCGGCGAGGGTGTACGTCTTCGACAGCGTCGGGTGGATGAGCCCGCGGTTGATCAGCTCGTTGGCCTCCCAGGCCTCGCGGTAGTTGGCGAAGTGCGAGCTGACGATGCGCTTGAGGTTCATCCAGAGGTAGCGGTTGTCGTACTCGTGCATGTAGCCCGAGGTCGACGCGCAGGTGACGATGGTGCCGCCCTTGCGGGCGACGTAGACGCTCGCACCGAACGTCTCACGCCCGGGGTGCTCGAAGACGATGTCGACGTCGTAGCCGCCCGTGAGCTCACGGATCTTCTTGCCGAGCCGCTGCCACTCGCGCGGGTTCTGCTCGGTGCCCTCGGCGTTCCAGAACTGGTAGCCCTCGGCGTTGCGGTCGATGATCAGCTCGGCGCCCATGGAGCGGCAGATCTCGGCCTTCTCGGGCGAGGAGACGACGCAGATCGGGGTGGCGCCGCCGGCCAGGGCCATCTGGGTGGCGTACGAGCCGAGACCGCCCGACGCGCCCCAGACGAGCACGCGGTCGCCGAGCTTCATCGCGGCGCCGTTCTTGCTGATGAGCTGCCGGTATGCCGTCGAGTTGACGAGGCCGGGGGAGGCGGCCTCCTCCCACGACAGGTGCGCGGGCTTGGGCATGAGCTGGTTCGCCTTGACGACTGCCAGCTCGGCGAGACCACCGAAGTTCGTCTCGAAGCCCCAGATGCGCTGCTGCGGGTCCATCATCGTGTCGTCGTGGCCCTCGGCGTCCTCGAGCTCGACCGACAGGCAGTGCGCCACGACCTCGGTGCCGGGCTTCCACTTCGTCACGCCGGGTCCGGTGCGCAGGATCACGCCGGCGAGGTCCGAGCCCACGACGTGGTACGGCAGGTCGTGGCGCTTGGCGAACTCCGACGTGCGCCCGTAGCGCTCGAGGAAGCCGAACGTCGAGACGGGCTCGAAGATCGAGGTCCAGACGGTGTTGTAGTTGATGGCGCTCGCCATCACGGCCACGAGGGCCTCGCCCGGAGCCAGCTCGGGCACCGGCACCTCGTCGATGTGCAGCGACTTGCGGGGGTCCTTGTCGCGCGTGGCGATCCCCTCGAACATCCCCACCTCGTCCTTGTGGACGGTGGCGCCCCGGTACGTCCCCGGGATCTCGATGTTCTCGTAGGTCTCCTGGGTGCGGTCGCCGGAGAGGATGGCGTCGCGGATGGCCTGCATTGAAGGTCCTTACGTCGCAGCGTCATTGGGGTCTGTCTGGGCCTGCTCAGGCGAACGTAGCGACGGCCCGCGTACTGGTGAGTACTTCTGAGACTCCCACCACAGGTGACCTGAGTCACGAGCGCGCGGGAGCGACTTCGCGCATTCCGGCCCGAGGCCGCCCGCGCTCGGCGACACTGTCGCCGTGTCACAGGCGCAGCATCCGGCGAGGTCTCACGAGGGTTCCCCGACGGACGCGTTCTCGGCGGTCTCGCGCCGGTCGGTCATGACGGGCCTCGCGGGCCTCTGCGCGCTGCTCGCGTGGCCTCGCGTCGACGAGGCGCTGCACCCGGGCGGCCCCGGCCACGAGACCGACAGCCCGGCGCTGCGCCACGACGTCGACCCGCAGGGCATCACGAGGGTGCGCACGTCGCGGCCGTGGGTCGCCCTGACCTTCGACGACGGGCCCGACCCGCGCTGGACACCGGGCGTGCTCGACGTGCTCCACGCGTACGGCTGCGGGGCCACGTTCTTCGCCGTCGGCAGCAACGTCGAGGCGCACCCCGACCTGGCGCGCCGGATCGTCGCGGAGGGCCACCGACTCTCGAACCACACGCACGACCACCTCTGGCTCGACCGCGTGGACCAGGCCACGGTCACCGAGCAGCTCACGCGCGGGCGTGCTGCGGTGGCGGCCTACGACCGGGAGGGTGGCGAGCTGGTGCGCCCGCCCCGCGGCTGGACGTCACGGACCGTGGCCCGGTGCACGAGCCGGCTCGGCTTGCGGTCGGTCTTCTGGACGGACTGCCTCGAGTCGGCGCTGAGTGACGGCCCGCTCACCGCGGGCACCGAGGTCGGGATGCGGCTCCGGGCCGGTGAGGTGCTGCTCGCGCACGACGGTGGGCGGGTGGTCGGGGCCAACCCCCAGGAGATCGACCGGTCGGGCACGCTGGCGGCGCTGCCCGCCCTGCTCGAGAGCGTCCGGCGCCGGGGCCTCGTCGGCGTGCCGGTGCAGGACCTCGTCGCGGCCGGCACGCCGCACTGAGCGCCCTGCGTCAGTGGGTGGTGTCGGCTGCCGGCTCCACCAGCTCGACGAGCACGCCACCGGCGTCCTTCGGGTGGATGAAGTTGACGCGGCTGTTGCTCGTGCCGCGCCTCGGGGCCTCGTAGAGCAGGCGCATCCCGCGCTCGCGCAGGGTGGCGCACACCGCGTCGATGTCGGTGACGCGGTAGGCGAGCTGCTGCATGCCGGGGCCGCTGCGGTCCAGGAACTTGGCGATCGTCGACTCGGGGGAGAGCGGGGCCAGCAGCTGGATGCACGAGCCCGAGTCGCCGACGCCCATCATCGCCTCGCGCACGCCCTGCTCCTCGTTCGTCTCCTCGTGGAGCATCCGCATGCCGTAGGTGCCTTCGTAGAACGCGATGGCCGCGTCGAGGTCGGGCACCGCGATGCCGACGTGGTCGATGTGGGTGAAGAGGGGGTCGGGAGTCGCGCTCATGGTCCCAACGTAGGGGGCGGCACGGCATACGGCCGCCGTATGCCGTGTGCGCTTGGTCATGCTCGACAGGGGCTCTCGTGCGGCGCGACTACAGTTGACGGCGACATCCCCAACGACGTCGGAAGAGGCTTCACCCATGACTGCTGACCGTCCCACCTCCGTGATCGTCGCGGGCGCCCGCACCCCCATGGGTCGGCTGCTCGGCTCGCTCAAGGACTTCTCCGGATCGGACCTCGGTGGC
>JABFXB010000133.1 GCA_013361975.1 Dermatophilaceae bacterium | reverse complement strand
CCTCGTCGTGCCGCAGCACTCCCCCATCCGTGCCGTCGTCGAGCTGACCCGCCTCAGCCAGGTGATCCCCGTCGACGAGGTCGCCCCCACCGGTGTGGGTGACCTCCCGGCCTCCACCCGGCCGTATGCCGCCCCTCCCCACGTCGCGGAAGCTGCACCCTCCGCGGGGGCCGAGGCCGACGGAATGGGCCGATGGGAGAACGACGAGGAGCGCGACGTCCCACCACGTCAGCGCAACGCGTAGGGCCCGACCCCGGCAGCACCGACCCGGAGCCCCCAGGAAGACGACAAACGAGGTGACGAGCCAGCCATGACTCACGACCAGCGTCGCGGTGTCTCCCCTGCGACCCCGACATGCCAGCACGTCGACGAATCCGGCTGCAGTATGGGGGAATTTGCAGTTTTTTTGCGCCGGCGGTCAGACCGTCTGCGTGGCCACTCCCCGGAGGAGGGCGAGGTAGTCCTCGACGGGACGCGCACCCGACACGGCGGCATACGCGTTGGCGACGACGAACGGCGTCGAGGTCACGCCCATCGAGCGGGCCTGCTCCTCCTCGGCCCGCACCTGGTCGGCGTACTCGTCGGACGCGAGGACGGCCGACACCCGCCGCTCGTCGAGACCGCACTCGGCCGACAGCCGCTGGAGCACCTCGTGGTCGTCGATCGCCAGCCCCTCGCTGAAGTGCGCGGACTGGAAGCGCTCGACGGCGGCTGACCGCAGCGCCGGGCCCCCCATCTCGCCGGCCAGCGCACACAGGCGGTGCGCGTCGAAGCTGTTGGCCCGCACGGCCCGGTCCCAGTCGAAGTAGAGGTCGTCGGCCTCGGCGACCTCGCTGGCGCGGGCGTTCATGAGCCGACCCACCTCGGCGTCGCCGTGGCGCACCGCGAGGTGCTCGCTGACGGGCACGTGGCCGCCGCGCGGGACGTCGGGGTCGAGCTCGAAGGAGCGCAGGTGCACCGTGACGTCGTGCGGTCGCTCGAAGGCGGCGACGGCGGCCTCGACGCGTCGCTTGGCCACCCACGAGTAGGGGCAGACCAGATCGCTCCAGAGGTCGAGCTCGATCAGGGTCGTGGACTCGGCGGCAGACTGGTCGGTCATCGACTCAGTCAACCACGGAGCCGCGACCGAGCCCGGAATGCGATGTGCCCCCGCCGGAGTCGGCGAGGGCACAGCAGCACGAGAGGTCGATCGGTGCTCAGAAGCGGCCGTAGCCGGAGGGCGCCGTCCAGATCGAGTGGTTGCCGATGACGGTGCCGGGGCGCTGCGCGTCGATCATGCGGCCGGGGCTGACGTAGATGCCCACGTGGTAGGCCGGCGAGCCGAAGAAGACGAGGTCGCCCGGCTGTGGGTCGCTGACACGGGTCGCGGCCGCCTGCTGCGCCGAGGCCGTGCGCGGGATCGAGATGCCGGCCTGGCGGTAGACGTAGGACGTGAAGCCCGAGCAGTCGAAGCCCGAGGGCGACGAGCCGCCGTAGACGTAGGGGACGCCGAAGAAGGACTGCGCGATGCCGACGATGCCGGAGGCGCTCGGGATCTTCGCGTTGTCGAGGGCGACGCGGGCGGTGGAGCGGGAGGCGCGCTCGGCATCGGCCGCGCGGCGCTCGGCGGCGGCCTTCTCGGCGGCGGCGTCGGCGCGCTCGCGCTCGACCTTGACGTCCTCGATGACGATCGGCTGGGTCTTGAGGGTCGGCTTGCCGTAGCCGATGGCCGACAGGGCGTTGGACGCCTTGAGGGTGCCGACCTGGGGCCCGACGACCGCGGGGCCGGCAGCGGCGCTGTTCACGCCGTCGGCGGCGTTCGCCGTGCCGGCGAAGGAGGCGACGAGGCCACCCGACGCGGCGACGATCGCGGCACCCTTGACGGCGGGCTGGGCCGACTCCCTGGCGATCGTCTTCAGCTCCGAGATCGCGTTGAATCGACCGGGGGCGCGGTGGCGCCCGGGAACGTTCTGAGCCACGTTTGACCTCTCGACGCCTACGAGGTGAGCTGTCGGGTTCGGGCTGGAGGTACTCGCCCGGCCTTCGCTCGGACCGTTGCGGTCCACGGAGGGCTTCACCCCTAGGACGTCTCTCGACGCCCGGAGAAAGTGGTTCCCCCGCTCCTGCCATGCGGTTCGTCACTGGCCACAGGTCGATGGCAGGACTAGGCGGTCCGACCCGGGGCACTCGCTCGACGGGGAGAGCAAGTGCGGCCACGCTACCCAACCGGCAGGAGGTTGTCACCTCCAGGCCCGCACGACTTCCGGAAGATCCTGCGACTCGGACAACTTGTGTCAAGGCATGCCAAATCGCCGCGTGGATCGGGGCACACCTTGACGTATGCCAAGGGGCCCGGCGGTACGTGTGGAAGGCGTCAGGCGGTCTGGCAGTAGACGTGGACCGCGACGTCATCGGGCAGCGACACGCCCGTCGAGGGCTCACCACCGTCGCGGACGACCACGACCCGGGCGCCGTCGCGGGTGACGTCGACGCGCGCCCCCGGCACGACGCCGGCGCTCGTCAGCAGGCCGAGCGCCTCCGGGTCGACCTGGACCGGCTCGCCGATGCGGCGGATCGTCACGCTCGACGGGTTGTCACGCACCGCGGTGGTCAGCGGGATCAGGCCGGTGAGGAAGTCCTCGTCCTGGTGCATGCCCAGCTCGTCGAGGCCGGGGATCGGGTTGCCGTAGGGCGACTCGAGGCCCCCGCCGATGAGACCGAGGATCTTGCGCTCCACCTTCTCGGACATGACGTGCTCCCAGCGGCACGCCTCGTCGTGGGCGTACTCCCACTCGAGGCCGATGACGTCGACGAGCAGCCTCTCGGCGAGACGGTGCTTGCGCATGACGCGGGTGGCGAGCAGGCGCCCGTGGTCCGACAGCTCGAGGTGACGGTCACCCGAGACCGCGACGAGCCCGTCGCGCTCCATCCGGGCCACGGTCTGCGACACCGTCGGGCCCGAGTGACCGAGGCGCTCGGCGATGCGAGCCCGCAGGGGCACGATGCCCTCTTCCTCGAGCTCGTAGATCGTGCGCAGGTACATCTCGGTGGTGTCGATCAGGTCCGTCACGGTCCTACCCTCTCAGAGTTCTCGGACGGTCAGGGACCACCCGTCGCGGTGCCCATCCGCGCCGCCCTCGTCGGGTCGTGCCGGGGCACCCAGATGCGCAGCCAACCCGCGCCGACCACCGCGCCCACGCCGAGCACGACGGCCGAGGCGCCGAGTGACATGACGGCGCTCAGCCCTGACAACGCCAGGGGGCCCGCGGCCCTTCCCAGGTCGGCACAGAGGCGCCAGCCACCGAGGAACTGCGCCCGCCCGTCGGCCGGCGACGCGTCGGCCCCCAGCGTCATGATGAGGCCGGCACCGAGGCCGTTTCCCACCCCGAGGACCGTCGCGGCGGCCGTCACGGCGACGAGGGTCGTGGCGAGCGGGAGCAGCGCCATCCCGAGCCCGAGCACGAGCATGCTGGGGACTGCGGCCGCGACCCGCCCGTAGCGGTCCATGAGCCAGCCCGACGGGTAGAAGAGCGCCATGTCGATGGCACCGGCCACGCCGAAGACGAGCGAGGTCTGCGCCGGCGAGAAACCGACCGACTCGGCCCACAGGGGCACGAGCGCCTCGCGGATGGCCCGAGCACCTGCGACGCACATCGCGCCGGTGCCGAGGGTCAGCAGCACGTGCCGGTGCTGGGCCAGCACCGACACGACGCTCCTCGGGGGACCGGCCGTGGCCACCCGGTGCGCCGAGCCGGTGATGTCCGGCGCGACCAGCACGAGCGTGAACGCCGCGAGGCTCGCGGCCCCGCCCACGGCATACGCGGACTCGATGCCCCAGCGCGAGATCACGAGGGAGCCGATGAACGGCCCGACGAAGTAGCCGATGCGGTGGACGCCACCCAGCGTCGACAGCGCCCGCGCGCGCATCGCGACCGGCACGGCCTCGGTGAGGTAGGCCTGCCGGGCGAGGCCGAAGAGCGACCCGGCGAGGCCGATGACGACGACTCCGGCGAAGAGCATGACCAGGCCGTCCGCGAGCGCGGAGACGAGCATCCCGACGGCTTCGACGACCGCCGCAGCGAGCAGGGCCCGGCGTTCCCCGATGCGGGCGGCGAGGGCCCCGGACGGGAGGTCCCCGAGCAGCTGCCCGACGCCCAGCATCGCGACGAGCAGCGCCGCGACGCCGATCGACGCGCCGAGCTCACGGGCCGACACGGCCACGATCGGAGACACGGCGCCGGCTCCGGTCGAGCCGAGCAGGGTGGGGCCGTACGCCGACAGCGCGATCGCGCGGAGGCTGACGACGGCCTCGCCGTCGGCCTCCCGGCCACCCTCCCGGCCGCCGGCGTCCTTGCCGCTCCCCCGAATCTCGGTCACGCCACAGGACCCTAACGATCGGGTTACTCGGGTGGCCCGGTCGTCCGGGCGACGGAACGATTGGCGCGTGACCTGGTGTCAGGGGACCAGCAGTCCCGCGGCGGTCGACAAGGCGTTGGCGGCGACGACCGCGAGCGCCAACGTCGTGACGCCCTCGCGCGCCCGCACCCGCCACCACCACGAGAGCAGCG
>JABFXB010000552.1 GCA_013361975.1 Dermatophilaceae bacterium | reverse complement strand
CGCAGCCCCCGCACCGGCTATGGTGGGCGCAGCGTCGTCGACCAGGAACCCGGTGAGAGTCCGGGACGGTCCCGCCACTGTGAGCCGTCACCCGCGAGGGAGCGGTGAGTCAGGAACTGCCGGCAGCGCCTCACCTTCCTTTCGACCGCGGGGCGTGGACACCCCGCCGAGGAGTCCCAGTGACGCGCATCGCGCTGCTCTCGACGTCTGACACCGACCTGCTGTGTGCCCGCGGCAGCGGCGCCGACTACCTGCTGGCCAACCCGACCCGGCCGGGCCACCTCGCGATGGCCGAGGCGATCGAGGCCGCCGACATCGTCGTCGCCCGCATCCTCGGCGGCCCCCAGGACCTGTGCGACGGCTTCCGCCGCCTGCGTGCGACGGGCAAGCCGATGGTCGTCCTCGGCGGCGAGCAGACCCCGAACGCCTCGCTCATGGACCTCTCGACCGTCGCGCCCGGCGTCGTCGCCGAGGCGCACCGCTACCTCGCCGAGGGCGGCGCGGCCAACCTCCGCGAGCTGCACGCGTTCCTCGGCGACACGCTGCTCATGACCGGCGAGGGCTTCGCGCCACCGGCGCCGCTCCCGGTGTGGGGCGTGCTCGAGCGCCCGGAGCAGGCCTCCGCCGACACCACGACTTCCGACGCGGCGGGCGCCGCTCCCCGCCCGCGCGTCGGGATCCTCTTCTACCGCGCCCAGTTCGCGGCGGAGAACACGGCGTACGTCCACGCGCTCGCCGACGCCGTCGACGCGGCCGGTGGCATCGGCGTGCCGGTGCACGTCTCGTCGCTGCGCGACGCCCCGGACGACCTGCTCGAGCACCTCACGGCCTACGACGTGCTCGTCACGACGGTGCTGGCCGCCGGCGGCACGAAGCCCGGCACGGCGAGCGCGGGCGAGGACGACGAGTCGTGGGACGTGCAGGCGCTCGCCGCCCTTGACGTGCCGATCATCCAGGGGCTGTGCCTCACGTGGGGCCGCGAGCAGTGGGCGGCCAGCGACGACGGCATGAGCCCGCTCGACGTGGCGACGCAGGTCGCCGTGCCCGAGTTCGACGGCCGCCTCATCGCGAACGCGTTCTCGTTCAAGGAGATCGATGGCGACGGGCTGCCGCACTACGTCCCCGACCCCGAGCGGTGCGCCCGCCTCGCCACCCTCGCCGTCAACCACGCCCGCCTGCGGCACACCCCGCCGGCCGAGCGCCGCGTCGCGATCGTGCTGTCGGCGTACCCGTCGAAGCACTCGCGCATCGGCAACGCCGTGGGGCTCGACACCCCGGTCTCGATCATCCGGCTCCTCCGCTCGATGCGGGAGGCCGGCTACGACCTCGGCGCCCCCGGTGAGATCCCCGGCACCGGCCCGCTCGAACCCGTCGACGGCGAGACCCTCGACACGACCGCCGGCAACGCGCTCATCCACGCCCTCATCGAGGCCGGTGGCCAGGACGAGGACTGGCTCACGCAGGAGCAGCTGAGCGGGCAGCCCGTGCGCATCCGGACCGCCCGCTACCGGGAGCACTTCGACCGGCTGCCGGCCGAGCTGCGCGACGCCGTCACCGAGCACTGGGGCGAGGCACCCGGCGAGGTGTTCGTCGACCGGCACACCGACGCCGAGGGCGAGCTCGTCGCCGCGAGCCTGCGCGCCGGCAACGTCGTCATCCTCGTGCAGCCGCCGCGCGGCTTCGGCGAGAACCCGATCGCGATCTACCACGACCCCGACCTGCCGCCCACCCACCACTACCTCGCCGTGTACGACTGGCTCGCAAGGGATTTCGGCGCCCACGCCATCGTGCACATGGGCAAGCACGGCAACCTCGAGTGGCTGCCGGGCAAGAACCTCGCACTCTCGGCGACCTGCGGGCCGGACGCGACGATCGGCTCGATCCCGCTCGTCTACCCGTTCCTCGTCAACGACCCCGGCGAGGGCAGCCAGGCCAAGCGCCGCGCCCACGCGACGATCATCGACCACCTCGTGCCACCCATGGCGCGGGCCGAGTCCTACGGCGACATCGCCCGGCTCGAGCAGCTGCTCGACGAGTACGGCAACGTCTCGGTCATGGACCCGGCCAAGGCGCCGGCCCTGCGCGCCGAGATCTGGACCCTCATCCAGGCCGCCCAGATGCACCACGACCTCGGGCTCACCGACCGGCCGGACGACGAAGAGTTCGACGAGTTCGTGATGCACGTCGACGGGTGGCTCTGCGAGGTCAAGGACGTCCAGATCAGGGACGGCCTCCACATCCTTGGCGAGGCCCCCGCGGGGGAGGGCCTCGCCAACCTCGTGCTCGCGATCCTGCGCGCCAACCAGGTCTTCGCCGGCGCCGTGGGCGCCGTGCCGGGGCTGCGGACCGCGCTGGGACTGGGTGAGGGGCACTCCGAGCGCTCGTCCGTCGACGACGCCGAGGCGCAGGCTGCCGCCCTCGTGGCCGCGCTCGCCGAGGCGGGCTGGTCCGCCGACGCCGTCCCCGGCATCGTGCGCGACGCGCTGGGCGACGACGCGCGCGTCGACACCGAGGGCGTATGCCGCTCGCTGGCGTTCGCGTGCCGCGAGGTCGTGCCGCGCCTGCTCGCGACGAGGGGTGAGATCGACGCGGTGCTGCACGCGCTCGACGGCGGCTACGTGCCGGCCGGTCCCTCGGGCTCGCCGCTCCGCGGGCTCGTCAACGTGCTGCCGACCGGTCGCAACTTCTACTCCGTCGACCCGAAGTCGATCCCGAGCCGGCTCGCCTGGGAGACGGGCCAGCGGCTCGCCGACGACCTGCTCGAGCGGCACCGGGCCGACACGGGCGAGTGGCCGCGGTCGGTGGGCCTGTCGGTCTGGGGCACGTCGGCGATGCGCACGTCGGGCGACGACATCGCCGAGGTGCTGGCGCTGCTCGGCGTCCGCCCGCGCTGGGACGAGATGTCACGCCGCGTCGTGGGCCTCGACCCGGTCCCGCTCGCCGAGCTCGGCCGGCCGCGCATCGACGTCACGGTGCGCATCTCGGGCTTCTTCCGCGACGCGTTCCCGCACGTCATCGCGATGCTCGACGACGCCGTGCGCCTCGTCGCCGAGCTCGACGAGAGCCCCGACGACAACTACCTCCGGGCGCACGTCGCGACCGACCTGGCCGACCACGGCGACGCCCGCCGCGCGACGACCCGCATCTTCGGCAGCAAGCCCGGCTCGTACGGCGCCGGCATCCTCCCGCTCGTCGAGTCGGGCAACTGGCGCACCGACGCCGACCTCGCCGAGGTCTACGCGACCTGGGGCGGCTTCGCCTACGGGCGCGAGCTGGACGGCATACCTGCTCGGGCCGACATGGAACGCACCTACGCGCGCATGGACGTCGCAGCGAAGAACATCGACACCCGCGAGCACGACATCGCCGACAGCGACGACTACTTCCAGTACCACGGAGGCATGGTCGCGACGGTGCGCGCGCTGACCGGGCGCGAGCCCAAGGCGTACGTCGGCGACTCGACGACGCCCGACGCCGTGCGCACGCGAACGCTCACCGAGGAGACCGCGCGCGTCTTCCGCGCCCGCGTCGTCAACCCGCGGTGGATCGCGGCGATGCGCAAGCACGGCTACAAGGGAGCCTTCGAGCTCGCGGCGACCGTCGACTACCTCTTCGGCTTCGACGCCACGGCCGGCGTCGTGACCGACTGGATGTACGAGCAGCTCGCGCAGACCTACGTGCTCGACAAGGAGAATCGCGACTTCCTGCAGCACGCGAACCCGTGGGCGCTGCACGGCATGGTCGAGCGGCTGCACGAGGCCGTCGACCGCGGGCTGTGGGCCGAGCCGGACCCCGAGCTGCTCGCCCAGCTGCGGCAGGTCTACCTCGACGTCGAGGGCGACCTCGAGGACTGACCCGCCGTCACAGCGGGCCCTCCCGCCCGCTCAGCTGTAGATGCCGTGGCGGGCGTTCCACTCGCGGGCGCCCTGGTAGGCGTCGACCATCCCCCAGACCCAGAAGCCGAAGACGCCGAGGATCCCGACGAAGACGATGACGAGCATCCAGCTCACGCAGTAGCCGAGCAGGATCAGCACGCCCCGTCCCGCCTGCCCGTTGAGCATCGTGCCGAGCCCCGGGAGGAAGAAGGACGCGAGCACCGCGATGGCCGGGTTCTTGGGGACGACCTGCGTGAACGTCGGCTGGGCCGCGGCGTACGGGTACACGCCGGGGGTCGCGTGCAGCTGCCCGGCGGTGTGTGCCGGTGCGGCGTGAGTCTCGTGGTGGGGCAGCCCGTGCGCATCGACCGCCGCGGGCGGGGGTGCCGGTGCCGGCCGCACGTGCGGCGTCCAGGCGCGGCCGTCCCAGTAGCGCTCGCCCTCCCCGACCGGGTACCAGCCGGCGGGCGCCATCGGACTCTGGCTCATGCATCTCTCCTGTCGCGTCAGAGGCTCCGAGGCTACGTCGGCGCGCGGCGAACCGCGGACCTTTCGGCCGATTCGCCACGGTCTGTGGATGACGGCGCTGTCGGACGACTCGTCTACGGTTCGGTCGGAACACCAGGGAGGTGGGCGTCTCGACCGGATGGTCACGACGTCCACGGCCACACGAGGG
>JABFXB010000196.1 GCA_013361975.1 Dermatophilaceae bacterium | reverse complement strand
GCAGGACCGCCGAGGATGGACTGCAGCAGGTCGCGTGGCTTCGGGTACTCCGGCCCGAGTGCCGCGAGGTAGGCGTCGTGCGCCTCCAGCGAGGCGACCGCTCCCTCGAAGTGGTCGGACGTGTCGACGAAGTGGGTCGGCTCGGGGTCCGCGGTGACGAAGAGCTGCTTGACCTGCCACGGCTCGTGCCCCTCGTCGAGCAGGTCGCTGAAGATCCACCGGTTGCCCGCGTCGGCCTTGGCGTCGACCGTCGCGAGCCCGACCGCACGGTGGTCGGCCTGGTTGACGAAGCCGCCCGGAAAGTGGTCGGCATACGTCGTCGAGATGACCAGGTCGGGGCGACGGATTCGGATCTCGCGGGCGATGGCACGCCGCAGCGGCAACCCGTACTCGACGACGCCGTCGGCGAAGCCGTCGAGGAACTCCACGACGTCGACGCCGACCCGGGCCGCGCCCTCGCGTTCCTCGGCCTCGCGCAGCGGGCCGGCCTCCGCCGGGGCCATCGTGTCGATCCCGGCCTCCCCGCGGGTCACGAGCAGGTAGGTCACCGTCTTGCCGGCGCGCACCCACTTGTCCACCGCGGCGGCCGTGCCGTACTCGAGGTCGTCGGGGTGGGCGACCACGCAGAGCACGGTCTCGAACGTCGTCTCGTCGAGGGGCGCCAGCCGGGGGCGTTCGGTCTTCTCGCTCTGGTCGGTCACGGGACCAAATCTAGGGTTTCTTGGCCTGCGACCGGCCGGATGTGACCATGGAGCATGCTGACCATCGAACTCGCCCGACGGCTCGTCGACGCCGGCCTCGTCTGGCAGCCCGGGTCGGGAGACCGCTTCGTCGTCCCCGTGAAGGGCATGGAGGAGGACGTCTTCGTCATCAGCGAGATCACCGTCGACGTGCACCACTTCACGACGGGCGACGTGATCGGCTTCAACGGCACCACGGAGTGGGCGCTCGACAGCGTCGAGCAGGACAAGGTCGTGTGGCTGCCCCGCGAGGACCAGCTGCGTGACCTGCTCGGCGACGCCTTCGTCTCGCTCGAGCGCCTCGAGGGTGGGTATGCCGTCACGATCCGCGGGCGCGACGGTGACCTCGAGCGGCACGTGGACATCGACGCCGAACGCGCCTACGCGCGCGCCGCGGCGGCCGCCCTCGGCTCGTCCGCGCCGGACGAGGAGCAGTCCGCCTAGGCCGGTCGCCAGCCGGCGATCGACATCACCGCGACGTTGGTCGCGTCGGAAAGCGCGCTGTCGGCATCGGCGGCGAGGCTGCGCAGCAGCAGGCCCCGGCCGGCTGCCGTGCCGGCGTCGAGGCCGCTGGATCCGAGCGCGGTGAGGCCGGATGTCCGGTGCGCCAGGCGGGAGAGGTTCGCCGCCAGGGAGATGATGCGCAGCGCCCGGCCCGGCGTCGCGGGCGGGATGCCCCACAGTGCGGTGTCGAGGTCGGACTGCGCCTCTGCCCGGGCCTCGTCGCCCCAGGGATGGCCGCCGACCTCCTCGAAGCGGGTCGTGTGGTCGCGCAGCCGGTGCATCAGCTCCCGCTCGATCTCACGCAGGTCGAGCATCTCCATGCGGTGGCGCGGCACGGGGTCGGCCTCGTACGCCGTCCAGTCGGCGCGCACCCCGACGTCGCCCTCCGGGCCGAACTCCGACAGCGTCGGCACGAGCACGCCACCGATGCCGGCCACGAAGACACACTCGCCGGCGTCGGCGGCGTGGGCCGTGGCGGGCGCCGAGCCACGCGGCATACGGCTGAGGTCGCCCGGGCGGGGGAGCGCCACGAAGAGCGCCTGCTCGCCCAGGTCGCGCCACACGTCGAGCCGGCCCAGGTCGCCGGCCACGTGGTCGAGGTCGGGGAAGGCGCGGGCCAGCGCGTCCGAGGTGGCGGGACCGCCGTGCCACGACGCCGTGACCCAGAGGGCGAGGCGGACGGAGGCGGGCAGCTCGAGCACGTCGTCATCGTAGGGGTCCGCTGCGCCGAGGGCCGGTGACCGTGTCATAGGGTCGGACCCATGAGTGACGTCCTCGCCTTCGCCGGAGTCACCGTTCGCCGCGGTTCGACGACGCTGCTCGACGACGTCACCTGGGAGGTGGAGGAGGGCGAGCGCTGGGTCGTGCTGGGCGCCAACGGTGCCGGCAAGACGACGCTGCTGCAGATCGCCGCCGCCCGCATGCACCCGACGTCCGGCGTGGCCGGCGTCCTCGGCGAGGTCCTCGGGGCGGTCGACGTCTTCGAGCTGCGCCCGCGCGTCGGGCTCGCGAGCTCCGCCATGGCCGAGCGCATCCCGCCCTCCGAGCTGGTGGGCAACGTCGTCGTCACCGCCTCCTACGGCATCATCGGGCGCTGGCGCGAGACCTACGACCACATGGACTACGTCCGGGCGATGGAGCTGCTCAAGGCGCTCGGCGCCGACCACCTCGCCGACCGGGCCTTCGGCACGCTGAGCGAGGGTGAGCGCAAGCGCGTGCAGATCGCGCGGGCCCTCATGACAGACCCCGAGCTGATGCTCCTCGACGAGCCCGCCGCGGGCCTCGACCTGGGTGGCCGTGAGGACCTCGTGCGCCGTCTGGGCGACCTCGCCGCCGACACCGAGGCGCCCGCCATGGTGCTCGTCACGCACCACGTCGAGGAGATCCCGCCGTCGTTCACCGACGTCCTGATGATCCGCGACGGCAAGGTCGTGGCGGCCGGTCCGATCCCGATCGCCCTGACGGCCGAGAACCTCAGCGCCACGTTCGGCCTGCCGCTCGTCCTCGAGCAGCACGGCGAGCGGTGGTCGGCCCGCGCCGAGTCCTGATCGCAACCTCGCCCTCTGCCGCAACTCGTAGGCCCGCGTAGGGAACTGAGGCAGAATCGGAGACGTCACAGATGTGACGCACGAGACGTCGGTGTCTTGACGGTGCCGGCTCGACGAGACGGGGTGGACGGTGTTCGAGGGCTACGCGTGGCTGGTGTGGTTGGGGGTGGCGCTCGTCCTCGTCGCCATCGAGGCTGCGACCGTCGACTTCACCTTCCTGATGCTCGCCGGGGGCGCCGTCGGAGGTTCCCTCGCCGCCGCCTTCGGGGCCCCGCCGGCTGTGCAGGCGGTCGTCGCGGCACTGGTCGCCGTCGCCCTGCTCGCCCTCGTGCGTCCCTGGTTGATGAAACGCTTCCAGGCCAACACCCCGCAACAGCTGATGGGTGCGGCTGCCAACGTCGGCCGCTCGGCCGTCGCCCTCGACCGCGTCAGCCCCGCGGGGGGCACGGTCAAGCTCGCCGGCGAGACCTGGTCGGCCCGCACCCTCGGCGACAGCATCGAGCCCGGTGAGGAGGTGGTCGTCGACTCCATCGACGGCGCCACCGCCGTCGTCAGCCGCGCTCGTCTCGTCGGAGAGTGAGACCGACGAACCGTCCGGGCCGCCCGGTCCGGACGCACAGACCACGCGTCCTCGGGGGCGCACAGAGCAGGGAGTAGTCCGTGGACCCGGTACTCATCATCCCGATCCTCATCGTGATCGTGGCCATCGTCGTGGTGCTGCGCACGGTGCGCATCGTGCCGCAGCAGACGGCCCAGATCGTCGAGCGGCTCGGCAGCTACAACAAGACCCTCACGGCCGGCATCCACTTCCTGGTGCCGTTCGTCGACAAGGTCAGGGCCAACATCGACCTGCGTGAGCAGGTGGTCTCGTTCCCGCCCCAGCCCGTCATCACCTCCGACAACCTCGTCGTGAGCATCGACACCGTCATCTACTACTCCGTCATCGACGCCAAGGCGGCCGTCTACGAGATCGCCAACTTCATCCAGGGCATCGAGCAGCTGACTGTCACGACCCTCCGCAACGTCATCGGCTCGCTCGACCTCGAGCAGACCCTGACGAGCCGCGACCAGATCAACGGCCAGCTGCGCGGCGTCCTCGACGAGGCCACCGGCAAGTGGGGCATCCGCGTCAACCGCGTCGAGCTCAAGGCCATCGACCCGCCGCACTCGGTGCAGGACTCGATGGAGAAGCAGATGCGCGCCGAGCGCGACCGCCGCGCGGCCATCCTCACGGCCGAGGGCGTCAAGCAGTCGGCCATCCTCACCGCCGAGGGTGAGAAGCAGAGCCAGATCCTGCGCGCCGAGGGCTCGGCACAGGCCCGCATCCTGGAGGCCCAGGGTCAGGCCCGCGCCATCCAGCAGGTGTTCTCGGCCATCCACCGCGGCAAGCCGACCCAGAAGCTGCTCGCCTACCAGTACCTCCAGGTGCTCCCGCAGATCGCGCGCGGTGACAGCAACAAGATGTGGATCGTTCCCTCCGAGCTGACCGACGCGCTCAAGGGCATCGGCAACGCGCTCGGTGGCAACGAGCCGCGTCCCGAGGGCGACGACGAGACCTGGGTGGAGCCCGAGCTCGACGACGCCTTCGCCGGCACGGTGCTCGAGGACCCCGCCAAGGCACTCGCCGAGGCCCGCGGACAGGCCGCCCAGGCCAGCGCCGAGTCCACCGAGCACGCCGCGCCGATCGGTCGCCAGCAGCCGCCCGTCCGGCCCGTCGGTGCCGACGTGCCGCCGCCACCCGCCACCGCCCCGCCGGTGGCT
>JABFXB010000373.1 GCA_013361975.1 Dermatophilaceae bacterium | reverse complement strand
GGCCGCTGCGGCGCTGGTCGCAGGCGCCTGTGGTGTGGCGCTGCGCGTGCGGCGCCGTCGAGGCCGCGCCGGTCGCGTCATCCGGGCGGCGGTGGCCGATCTTCGCACCGGGGTGCTGGGCCGTCGCGCCTGGCCGGGTGTCGTCGCCGCATCGGTGCTCGTCGTCGCCGGTCACGCCGCGACCTTCGTCGTCGCGGCTCGCAGCGCGGGGGTCACGGCCGCACCACCCAGCCTGCTGCCACTCGCTCTCCTCGTGCTCGTCGCGATGGGGCTCCCGCTCAACGTCGCCGGGTGGGGTCCGCGGGAAGGGGCGGCTGCGTGGCTGTTCGGTGCTGCCGGCCTCGGCGCGGGCGCCGGAATGGGTACGGCAGTGGTGTACGGGGTGCTGGTGCTGGTGGCCAGCCTGCCCGGTGCGGCGCTGCTGCTCGTGTCCCACCGCAGCGGCGCGGCCGAGCGGCACCCCGGTGGGGCGGTCGCGCTCGCCGAACCTGCCGTCCTCGCCGAACCGCACGACGTGGACGAGCACGTGGACGTGGAAGGAGCCGCCCGTGGCTGACCGGCCCTACACCCTCCTCAGCTGCGGCATGTCGCTCGACGGCTACCTCGGGTCGGGCACCACCACCCGGCTGCTGCTGTCGAACGACGCCGACTTCGACCGGGTCGACGGTGAGCGGGCCGCGAGCGACGCGATCCTCGTCGGCGCGGGCACGATCCGCAAGGACAACCCGCGCCTGCTCGTGCGCTCCGCCGAGCGGCGGGCCGCCCGCGTCGCCAAGGGCCTGGCCCCGTCGCCCACCAAGGTGACGGTGACCCGACGGGTCGAGCTCGACCGCGAGGCGAGCTTCTTCGCTGCCGACGGTGCCGACAAGATCGTCTACTGCTCGAGCGACGCGGTGCGGGAGGCTCGCGACCGCCTCGGGTCGGCGGCAGCCGTCGTCGACGCCGGGCGGCCGGTCACGATGGACCACGTCTGCGACGACCTGGGCGAGCGCGGTGTGCGCCGGCTCATGGTCGAGGGAGGCGGCACCCTGCACACGCAGCTGCTCACGGCCGGGCTGGCCGACGAGCTGCAGCTCGTCGTGGCGCCGTTCTTCGTCGGCGACTCGTCGGCGTGCCGCTTCGTCGGCGACGGGCGCTTCCCGTGGAACGCCGACCGCAGGGCGACGCTCGCGGAGGTGCGCCAGATCGGTGACGTCGTGCTCCTCAGGTACGCGTTGTCGCCGCGCTTCGAGGTCGAGGGTGCTCCTGTCGGGGGACACGATGCGTGAGCCGGCCGCGGCCACGATCCGCACCCAGGTGCTCGTCCCGCTGACCTTCGGCGACGGCTACACGACGACGGCCCGCGTCTTCACCTTCGACGGTCTCGTCGACGGGCTGGAGCACGTCGCGCTGGGACTCGGCGACCGGGCGGCGCCGCTCGAGAACGGCTCGACCCCAGCCGGGCCCACACTGACGCGGCTGCACAGCGAGTGCCTGACCGGAGACGTCTTCGGCAGCCGGCGCTGCGACTGCGGTCCGCAGCTGCGCGAGTCGGTCGAGCGTCTCGCCGCCACCGGCGGCTTCCTGCTCTACCTGCGGCAGGAGGGCCGGGGCATCGGGCTCTACGCCAAGCTCGACGCGTACGTGCTGCAGGACAGCGGCCTCGACACCTACGAGGCCAACGTCGCCCTCGGCTACGGCGCCGACGAGCGCGACTACACCGTGGCGGCACAGATGCTGGGCGCGCTGGGCGTGAGTCGGGTCGCGCTGCTGAGCAACAACCCCGACAAGGGCGACCAGCTGCGTCGTCTCGGCATCACGGTGGCGCGCCGGGTGCGCACCGGCGTGCACCTGTCCGACGCCAACGCCCACTACCTCTCGACGAAGGTGCGGTTCGGCGCCCACACCCTCGACCTGGGGGACGCCGTGGGGTCGGAGCTCGAGCTGCGGCGCGACCGGAGGCGCGGCACGGCCTGACCACGACGAGCCGCGTCCTCGAATGCTTTTGAAGTCAGGCGGATCCGGGAAGCACGGTGAGCTCGGCCGTGAGCGCGCGGTGGTCCGAGACCGGCAGTCGCAGGGCGGCCGCGCCCGTCGCGTGCACCCGACCGCGCACGAGCACGTGGTCGATCTGCTGCCGGGGGTCGTCGACCGGGAACGTGGGCTCGGAGGCGGCGGGCCGGAGGCCCGTGATGCGCGTCGCGCGGTCGGGGCCCATGTTGAGGTCGCCCATGAGCACGAGGGGCTGCTGCTCGTCCGCCACGTCGGCCATGAGGTGGCGCAGCTGGCGGCCGTTCCACCAGTCGATGAACGACAGGTGCGTGTTCACCACCGTCACCGTGCCGCCCTGGGTCGCCACGTCGGCGACGACCGCGACCCGCGGCTCGTCGCGCACGAGCTCGGGCCGCAGGCGCCCCCGGAACCTCATCGGCACGCGCACCGGGACGGGGGCGAGCCGCACGACCCGCCACCCGCGCACCGGGAAGCGCGAGAGCAGGGCGATGCCGTATGCCGCCGCGTCGGGCTGTTCCTCGCCGGTGGCCGCGATCCACGTGGCGCCGGGACTGCCCGACAACGCGGCGACGAACCGGTGCTCGGGCGCACCCATCGCCTCGGCGGCGATCGCGGTGAGGTCGGCGTGGTCGGAGCGGTGCTGGTTGCGGTCGACCTCCTGGAGGGCGAGGACGTCGGCGTCGAGGTCGCGGATGGCCGACCGGAAGCCGCCGAGGTCGACGTGCTGGTCGGTCGGCACGCGCCCGTTGAGGATGTTGAACGTCGCGACTCTCATGTCGTGGCCCCTACCCGCGACGCAGCACACGCACACGTGCGCGGCGCGGCGGGGCCCGCCGGACGGCATACGCAAGGAGAGACGCACGACGGGTATGCCTTGGGCATGGGAGTCGACGACGAGCCGGACCTGCGGGAGGCGCTCAAGACCGTGGCAGTGGCGCTGAAGGGCTCGGGCGTGCCGTTCGCGCTCATGGGCGGCTACGCCGCGTGGGCGCGCGGCGGCCCCGAGCCCGACCACGACGTCGACTTCCTCGTCGCCGACGAGGACTCCGACCGCGTCGCGCAGTACCTCGCGGAGCAGGACTTCGACGTCGTGCAGCCGCCGGAGGACTGGCTCTTCAAGGTCTTCTGCAACGGCGCGATGGTCGACATCATCCACGGCCCCGTCGGCGGTGCGGTGCACCGGCCCGAGGTGGAGCGCGCCTCGCTCATGGACGTGCTGTCCGTCGAGATGCCCGTGCTCGAGGCCACCGAGCTCGTCGTGCACAAGCTCAACGCGCTCGACGAGCACTACTGCGACGTCGCGAAGGTGCTGCCCGTGCTGCGTGCCCTGCGTGAGCAGGTCGACTGGGAGCGGGTCTGCCGCGAGACGGGCGACAACGACTTCGCCGCGATGGTGCTCTTCCTGCTCGACCGACTCGGCATCGTGCCGGCCGCCTGACGGCGGCCGGGGTGGCTCAGCCCATCACCAGCCCCTCGATGTCGTGCTTCTGCACGATGGGCTGCAGCTCGTCGACCACGGGGCACGACAGGTGGTTGCGCACCCGCTGCGGCAGCGCGTCCCAGAACCCGCGTGTCACCGCGAGGTCGTGGTGCGCGTCGTTGCCCGCGCCCGGCGCGTCGACGCCGAGGACGAGCACCGGCCGCGAGACCGTCGAGGTGTTGGGCGTGCCGCGGTGGATCGTCAGGGCCGAGCGGGCGGAGATGTCACCGACCTTCGGGTACTTGCGCTGCGCCAGCGCCTCGTAGCGGGGGTACTCGGACTCCGGCGGGAACTGCTCGTGGTCGAAGCCGTCGCCGCGGTCCCACTGGGTGCCCGGCGCGATCTCGAAGGGGCCCATCTCGTCGGTCGTGTCGACCGTGGTGAGGTTGAACGCGAGCGAGGTGAGCCGGTGCTCCTCCGTCGTCTCGCGGGGGCTGGGGAAGTCGCGGTGCCACGGCTGCACCTTCGCCCCGGGGAACGGGGTGTCGAAGCCGACCTCGACGACCTGGTAGTCGGGGCCGAGCACGGTCTCGCAGACGGTGCGGACCCACGGGTGCTCGACGAGGTCGACGAAGCCGCGCAGCGCCTCCGGGTGGATCTCGACGTACCACCGGTTCGGGCCGCGACCCACCGCGCCGCCCTCGCGCGAGCGGGCCTCCTCGAAGGCGAGGTCGATGTCCTCGCGCAGCTGGGCCACCCACTCCGTCGAGAACGCGCCGCGGCACGCGATGATGCCGTCGGTCTCCAGGCCACGCCGTATGCCGTCGAGGTCGTAGGTCTGCTCGGTCGCGCTCGTCATGCCGTGACGTTACCCACGAACGAGCGACCCGGTGTGGTGCGACGCCGACCAATCGCGTCGGGCCGGTGACACCCCTGCTCACCGCGTGCCCGGGCCACGGCATCATGGGTCGGGCGACCCTCGAGGGCGCACCTGCTCGACGAGAGGAGCTCTGCCATGGCACTGGTGGAGACGCTGGAGCTCAGGGCCCGTTTCGCCCGCAACCTGTCCGACCTCTACGGCACCGAGGTGCCCGCGTACACCACCCTGCTCGCGGTTGCCGAGGAGGTGAACCACGAGGTGCTGGCACGGCTCGGA